>CAYSIU010000469.1:0-2683 GCA_964431095.1 uncultured Chitinophaga sp.
AGCAATTTCCCAGACCCGGGTAGTGGTTTTTTCCGTTATCCGGTACCTTACATGGTTACCCCATTTAGTGATCCTGGCTAGACTGCCCTCTGGGCCGGTAGACTCGGCGATCTTGTTCAGCGTGTTGATGTTCACATAAAGGATATCATTATCCTTGTAGATCAATCGCACAGCTTCCTGCAATCTTCCGTTTACTTCCAGCTTTTGCAGACCACTGAAGACCCCGACGCCATGATCAATATGTGTCACAAAGTCGCCGGGTTGCAATTCCCGGAGCGTTCTTAATGTTAATGCCTTATTCTTATTGTAGGCCTGTTTTACCTTGTACTTATGGTAGCGCTGGAAGATCTGGTGATCCGTATAACAGACCAATTTCAGGTCCTCATCGATAAACCCTTCGTGAATGGAAGTGGAAACGGGATTAAAAACGATCGCAGCTTTCAGGTCATCAAAGATGCTTTGCAACCGTTCCAGTTGCCGGGGATTGTCTGCAAAAAGATATAGACTGTACCCCTTATCTTCCTGGTCTTTCAGGTCCTTTATCAACAGGTCAAACCGGCGGTTGAACGCCGGTTGTTCTTTTGTGTGGAATTCGATTTCGACATTCGCCAAATGCGAACGGTACCCGAATTCCACCAGATGTCTTTTGCTGAATTGTTGATCCAACAGGGGACCATTTGTAACATCCTGCAGCGACATTACTTTCTTTTCCAACCCGTCCTCCAGCCCATCCGGTTCAAAACCCCCTCTACCTTGTGACCTGTACCTCGTACCTTCCTCACTGATCTTTTCCTGATCTCTTAAAAAAGCATTGAGATCTTCTTCGCATTCACTCAATCTTTCTTTGCACAATCCGTAATCCTGTAGCCAGATCACCGTATTCTCCGGCAGGAAGTCAAGCAGAGAAATCCTTTCACCGCTTATGATCTGTGCGTCCACATTGGGGATAATGCTGACCTGCAGTAATTTTCTTTCGCTTAACTGGGTTTCCGGGTCCACGATCCGTATAGAGTCCACATCACTGCCGAACAATTCCACCCGGTACGGTTTTTCATTGCCAAAAGAATAAATATCAAGAATGCCGCCCCGGATAGCGAATTGACCGGGTTGATACACAAAATCTGTTCGTTCAAAACCATAATTGGCCAGTTTCAGCAACAACTCGTCCACCTCAAGTGCATCACCGGTCTTTATATAAATGATCCGGGAAGAAAGGGTGTGTGGCAATACCACTTTTTCAAACAAAGCTTCCGGGTAGGTAACCAATACTTTTCGGTTGACTCCCCTCTCACCCGGGAGCGAGGTGGTGATCTTCGTTAACGCTTCGGTTCGCAGCATGACATGCGAGGCATTCAGCAACCGGAAGTTCTTCCTGTTCCTGAAAGAAGAAGGGAAATAAAAAATATCGAGAGCCGCTGTCAGGTTTTCAAGCGTATTATGAAAATAGGCTGCTTCTTCCGCATCATTCAGGATGACCAGGTGATTCTGGCCGGATAACGAAGGATGCAGAAAAGTAGCAGCGACTACGAACTGCGAAGAGCTTCCCAGCAGGTTTTTGAGATAGATGTTTTGGGGTTGGGAAAAAGAAAGCCTGTCCGCCAGCTGAAAAAGGTGGGGGGTGTTTTGATATCGTTCCAGCAAATCCCTTACACTCATGAAGGTTGGCAAAGATAAAATAAAACATCGTCGCCGGCAAGAATGGCCGTAGAACCGACAAACAGGGAAATGGGTTAGTTCACAAATTTTTGTGTAAATCTTTCATTCCCATCACCGGTGCATTGCAGGATGTAAACGCCGGATGGTAATACCTGCAGATCAAGCGTTGTATTCTGATAAGCTTTTGTTGCCTGGTAGAGCTGCTGCCCGCTTGCATTGAATAGCCGGATCGTCATATTTCTTATCTGCAATGTGCCGGTTACGATCAGTAAGCGGTTATTCCCCGCATGGATATATTTGATGAAGTTTTTGGTGTTTCCCGGATCATTTACGCCGGTCACGACAGTTGGAAGAATAGTGGTGAACAACCCCCTGCCATGCGTAGCAGCCGCTACTGTATTATCGGAAGACCTATACCTGAGCATATCGGTCCTTACATTGGCCAGCCCGCTATTGTTCGGTATCCATTGCGTGGATGCACCATTGATCTGCGAAGTGGTCCATACTCCCAGCTCTGTCCCCAGCAGGATTCCTCCGTTTCCGCCGCCTGCACCGTTCAGTTGGGCATTGGCTGGCGCGAAAATACACCAGCGCACGGGCATGTCGGGCAGGTTCCCTTCAATGCTGCTGAATGTACTTCCTCCATTGGTGCTTTCCCAAACGCTTACTACACCAAAATTGGAAAGGGTGACAATAACATGGTTACTATTGGTGGGGTCAATATCAATGGAGGATATCGCAGATCCGGCCGGAACGCCAATGCTGGTATTCACTAAAAGGTTGGGTGATGCGGTATTGGCATTGGAAAGTTTCAGCACCAACGGAACCGTGGCCGGGTTCCCAAAAGACGCCCCGATCCAAATGGTGTTGGAGGAGGATGGGTCCACTTTTACTGCGGTAACTTCAAGATTACCCATAGCGTTTACCGAAACGGAGATCGAAGAAGGAGTTCCCAGCAGATTGGTAATGCACAAATATTTCCCCGCATCATCACCACCATAAAGCACTTTCTGTACATCATCAAGAT
>CAYSIU010000470.1:0-2672 GCA_964431095.1 uncultured Chitinophaga sp.
GAAGTGGACCGCTCACTGCATAATGGCAGTGATTGGTTCGCGATAAAAAAGGGGACGACACAGAGTTATGTGGAAGCGATCAAAAAAGGATACTTTTCAACCAAGCTGACCAACGAATGGAAGCGAATGACTGCCATGGATGTCAGCGATGTGTATTATGAGAAATTTTTGATCAATGGAAAGAATGTAAATGAACAGCCGCAATTCAAAGCGGGTGATAAAGTAAGATTGCGTATCGTGAACGGGGGGGCTTCCAGCTATTTCTGGTTGACGTATTCCGGTGGGAAAATCACCGTTGTGGCTAATGATGGGAATGATGTGGAACCGGTAGAAGTGGACCGGCTGATCATCGCGGCAGCCGAAACTTACGATGTCATTGTAACGGTTCCCGCGGATATGAGTTATGAATTCTTAGCAACTGCCGAAGACCGCACGGGTCATGCTTCTTTGTGGTTGGGTAGTGGGATGAAAATGCCGGCGCAACCACTCCCGAAGCTCAAATATTTTGAAGGAATGAAGATGATGAATGGTATGATGGCCATGAACGGGGATTTGAAGCCTATGGGCATGGAAATGAGCAACCAGACTATGGATATGAATGCCGTGATGTATCCTGAGATCACCGGTGATGAAAACAAAATCGGCAATACAAAAAAAGATACAATGCCCGGAATGAACATGGAACCCGGTACTACAGGCCAGGTAACGCTCAATTATGGCATGTTAAGGGCCACAAAAAAAACAACATTGCCGGAGGGTCCTGTAAGACTCTTACATTTTGTACTTACAGGTAATATGAATCGCTTTGTGTGGACCCTGGATAACAAGACGGTTTCTGAGTCAGATAAGATCTTAATAAAAAGGGGTGAAATCGTGAAGGTGATCATTTATAACAACTCAATGATGCGGCACCCGATGCACCTGCATGGTCATGAATTCAGGGTATTGAACGGCCAGGGGGATTATGCGCCGCTGAAAAACACACTGGACATCATGCCGATGGAAACCGACTCGATTGAATTTGCGGCCAACCAAAGCGGGGATTGGTTCTTTCATTGTCATATCCTGTACCACATGATGAGCGGGATGGGGAGGATTTTCCATTACGAGGATTCTCCGGATAACCCTGAAATTCCAGATCCCAGGATGGCTCAGCGCAAATTATTCGCGGATGACCGAATGCCCCATTTTATGACGAAGATCGGGATCGAAAGCAATGGCAGTGATGGCGAGGCGATGCTGGGGCAGACCCGATGGAAACTAGCCACGCTCTGGCATTTAGGCTATCATGATATGCATGGCTATGAAAGTGAAACCATGATTGGAAGATATTTGGGAAAAATGCAGTGGTGGTATCCGTATATCGGGTTTGATTATCATTTTAAAAGAGAAGGGGGCCCCAAAAATATTTTTGGAAGCGACAAAAAAAACTGGTTTGGGCAAAGCAGTGACAAGAATAACCGGAAAACGGTAATGGCGGGGATTGCATATACGCTACCCATGCTGGTCATTGCCGATGCAAGGGTGGATGGGAATGGGAAATTCAGGTTTCAGTTATCGAGGGAAGACATTGCGTTGACAGCACGTTTGCGTTTCAATTGGATGATCAACACGGATAAGGAATACATGGCCGGGTTCCGCTATATTCTAAGCAAATACTTTTCTTTATCCACCCATTACGACAGTGATATGGGCTGGGGGGCGGGTATCACTATAACCTATTAATGGTTGTTTTTCAAAGAATATCTGTTTCAATGACCTGGGTCATAAAACACAATGACATGTATCAATAAGATTTAGTGAATCTGTGGTAGCTTTGTAATACCATATTTTGAAAATGAAGAAATTCGTGGTTGCCATATTGGCCATTGTTTATTTGAGTACTTCGGTAGGTGCAACTATTCGTCTCCATTATTGCATGGGTAAACTGGTCAATTGGGGGTTATCGCATAGCAATAAGGCTGTATGCAGTAATTGTGGGATGAGAAAATGTCATTCGTCAACCAGAGAAGGATGTTGCAGTGATGAATACAAACAGATTAAGAACGAAAAAGATCAAAAGCTTTCCGAAAGCTTTGTTTATTTAAATAAAGTATTAATCGAAACGGCTCCCGTGACTGTGGATGGGATAGCCCCTTTACCCCCTTCTTTTTTGACCAGCGAATTTTTAAAAATTAACGCTCCGCCCCGAAGTAGCAGGAACTCCATTTTAGCTCTCCATTGCATCTTCCGAATTTGATTGAATCCTTTTGAGCCTTTATCCGGCAGGATTGTGCTCCTCATGACCTGCCGGGATAATTATTTTTTTGCAGGTCTCTAAAGGCCGCACAGAAATTCAAAAAATAATATGGTAAAGAAATTAATTGAAATCTCATTGCGCAACAGACTGATTGTAGTTCTCCTGGCAACCGGGATGTTCATATGGGGAATATATTCTGTACAAAAAAATCCTATTGACGCCATACCCGATCTGTCGGAAAACCAGGTTATTGTTTTTACAGAATGGATGGGGCGCAGTCCGCAGGTGATCGAAGACCAGGTAACCTATCCATTGGTAAGCAACCTGCAGGGTATTCCGAAAATCAAGAACATTCGTGCGACCTCCATGTTCGGGATGAGTTTTGTGTATATCATTTTCGAAGATAATGTCGATATCTATTGGGCTAAGACAA
>CAYSIU010000471.1:0-2669 GCA_964431095.1 uncultured Chitinophaga sp.
ACCCTTAGCGGAACAACGGCCCAGCAGCAAAGAAAAATCATTGAAGAAAAATATATAGCCGGATTTGGCGTATCCGTAGAACCCTGGTCGGACTGGAGAAGGACGGGTTACCCGGCATTAAGTGTTCCGACCAATTCCATTACGGGTGCAATCCCCCGTACGCTATTCTATGCACAATCTGAAATTGACCTGAATCCCAACTGTCCTGGTCAAAAGGCTGCCAACCTGCAAGACCGTGTTTTCTGGGACAATTAATTTCAACAGATCTCATAATAAAAAACCCTCCGGATAACAGGAGGGTTTTTTATTGAATTGCAGTTTTGTTCTTTCCATTACTTCATGATTACTTCAGCAGCTCTTCCAGCTTTTTTTCCAGTTCTTCCCCGCGCAATGCTTCTGCAATTATTTTGCCATTGGGATCAATGAGAACATTGTAGGGGATCCCGTCAATTTTGTACAGCGCCACTACCGGGCTGTCCCAATACATCAGGTCGCTTACCTGTGTCCAGGTAAGGTTATCCTGCATCACGGCTTTCATCCATTCATCTTTCTGCCCGGGCCGGTCCAGTGAAACCCCCAAAATGGTAAAATTCTTGTTCTTGAATTTATTAAACACCTTTACCACGTTAGGGTTCTCCTGCCTGCAGGGTCGGCACCAGCTGGCCCAAAAATCAACCAGCACATATTTTCCGCGGAAGGAACTGAGCTTTATTTGCCGGCCGTTCGGATCAGGAAGGCTGATCTCCGGCGCCGGTTGCCCGATCCATCCCTGCAAAGAAGTTCTGATTGCAGCCAGCCCTTTATGATCAGGAAATTTTGCCGCCGCATCATCGACGATTTGTTTTACTTCTTCTTTTTCCATGGGCTCCAGCTTGTAGCCCGGGCTATTGGCAATACTTTGATAATATCCCAGTATAAACATGGATAAAGCGGGGTTACTGCTTTTATCCAGCGATTGCAGCACAAGATCTTTTACATCTTTCGCCAGTTTTGCGATATGGGTGTTCACGGCTGTTAAAAGACTGTCAGCCCCTTTTTTCTTACCCAGGCTATCTGTTTCGCTGCTGTTCAGATAGATCTCCTGCAGTTTGCTGTTGAAAACCGTCATGAAATCCTTCATCTGCTGGCTGGCCGGCGATCCTTTCACATCATAACTTTCCGCGAACTGGTTATTCTCTTTACTGAAGCTGGCATTTACTATAATAGCAGAAGTGTCATTGATGATTGCTGCCAAAGGATATTGACTCTCGTCGAGCCGCAGGTTATAGACCCTGGCTTCAGTAATACCTGCCTGCAGTTTATAGCTTCCGTCCTTACCGATCGCTACTGAATCTACAACAACCCGTTGCATCGTCGTCATCGGTATTTCTTCCAGGTAGATCAATCTTGCAGGATTATTGCTGATCCTGCCGCTCACTTCGAACCCTTTTCTTTTCGGCTTTGTTTGGCAGGAACCCAGGGCAATCAGCGCCGTTACTACAATTAAGATCCTTTTCATGCAATGTATTTTGAATTATGATTTCAGTTTCTCCAATATCATTTTTCGGGTCATTTCCGGATCAGCTTTGCCTTTCGATCGCTTTATTACTTCGCCGATAAATAATGCGAGCAATCCTTTTTTCCCTTTTTTATATTCCAAAACTTTGTCGGCGTATTTCTCCAATACACTATCGATGATCGGACTTATCACGGAACGATCGGATTCCTTCAACAGATTGAGCTCTTCGGCAAGCTGCCCGGGGTTTTTGTCCGGTTGATGTAGCAATTGCGGGAACAACCTGGCGGCTGCCACAGAAAAACTCAATTGCCCGCTTTCTACCAGTTGGATCAGTACTGCGAGCTGGTCAGGATGTAAAGGCAAGGCCGTAATATCTTTATTCTGTTCATTCAACCATGATCGTACAGGACCCAGCATCCAGTTAGCAGCAGGTTTGGCCTTTGTCACGCTGCCATCGCTATGATGTAGAGAAAGGCAGGCAATGAGTCGTTCGAAATAGTCAGAAAAAGGTTTCTCTTCTGCCAGCAGGGATGCATCATATTCTGATAATTGTAATTCCAGCATATATTTTCTGATCCTTTCTTCCGGCAGCGCAGGAATATCAGACCGGATATTTTCTATAAATCCCTCCTGCAGATGAAAAGGTACGAGGTCGGGTTCCGGGAAATAACGGTAGTCATCGGCTTCTTCTTTTTCCCGAACAGGAAATGTCGTTCCGCTCACGTCATCATAACTTCTTGTTTCCTGAACCAAATGACCGCCCCGTTCCAGTATTTCAATCATACGTCCTGATTCTGTATCGATGGCTTTTTTTATGTTGCGGAAAGAGTTCAGGTTTTTTACTTCTGTCTTAATCCCCAATTTTGTTTCTCCCCTTTTCCGGACCGAGATATTGGCGTCGCAGCGAAAGCTCCCTTCTTCCATATTGCCATCGCTTATTTCCAGGTAACGGACCCGTTTTCTGATTTCGGACAGGCAGGCATAGGCCTCCTCCCCGCCGCGCAGGTCGGGTTCGGTCACCATCTCGATCAACGGGATCCCTGCACGGTTGTAATCAATACAGGTATTTTCTTCCTCTGCGTCGTGCAGGCTTTTCCCTGCATCCTCTTCCAGGTGGATGCGGTTGATCCGGATCTTTTTCTCACCCTGTTGGGTGTGGATCGTCAAAAAA
>CAYSIU010000472.1:0-2668 GCA_964431095.1 uncultured Chitinophaga sp.
ATTTGGCAAAGGTGGAGACGTAAAGGTCGATCTTATCCTGCACACCCTGCTCTTAACCGACGCCGGCGCCGGTTTTCCCCAGTGTGCCAAAACCGTGAGCGTCGTCTACCAGTAAGCGGAATTCATATTTGTCTTTCAATTTTGTGATTTCCCGCAGCCGCCCCTGGTCACCTGCCATACCAAATACCCCTTCGGTAATGATCAGTATACCGCCTGATTTCTGTTTTTCTACCAGGCTGCTGGCCCTTTGTAACTGCTTTTCACAATCTTCGATATCATTATGTTTGAATACATAGCGTTTACCGGGATTCAATCGCAACCCGTCAATGATACAGGCATGGCTCTCTGCATCATATACAATCACATCATGACGGTCGCAAAGCACATCGATAATACTGACCATACCCTGGTAACCATAGTTCAACAGCGCCGTATCTTCTTTTCCTTCGAAGGCCGCGAGTTCCGCCTCCAGCTGTTCATGGAGATCACTGTTCCCGCTCATCATCCGGGCACCCATCGGCAGGGCCAAACCGTATTTTGCAGCAGCATCGGCATCGGTTTTACGCACCTCCGGATGATTCGCAAGTCCGAGATAATTATTCAGGCTCCAGATGATCATTTCCTTGCCACGGAACTGCATGCGGTTGCCGATCGGGCCTTCCAGTTTGGGAAAAGCAAAATAACCATGTGCTCTTTTGCGATGCTGCCCGATAGGTCCGTAATGTTTCAATAAGCGTTCGAAGATATCCGCCATATTTGTTCCAGATTTTATAGTTCGGTTTTGCAGATTTTCCTGAGAATCAGCGATAAAACAGCAGATGGTGCGATAAAACGCTGCAAAAATAAGGGTTTAGCCCTGAATGAGACGCCTGATTTTGGTTAGTTCATGATCATCATGTTCGGCAATGAAATAGAGTGAATCGATCAGCCGCATCGGCGTTTGCAGGCGGGGATGCAGGGCCGTAATGGAGGCTGTCGCTTCATCAAAATCCCTTACTCTTTCGATCAACCTGTTTCTTGCTTCCCTAAACTGTTTCAGCAGTTCATCGATGGATCTCGAATTATGATTGGCGGCATGGGTTTTTTTATTGCTCATATCCGCTGCCCTTAATAGGGGTTCTTTGTTCATGAAATCATCGATCCGTCCCCACCACAATTCTTCCAGGTCGTACAAATGCCCCACCACTTCTTTTATAGACCATTTACCGTCTTTTTTAAGGGTCAGCTTTTCACGGGGGATATCCCCGGTCATAGCTTCCAATTGTGTCAACGTGCCCCGCAGCCTTTCGATGATGACAGGATAGAGCCCCACCGGGAAGTTGAATTCAAATTTTCTTTCGGTCCAGGGTGTTTGCGGGATCATGTTAATTTGTTAATTGAGCACCGGGGATTAGTCATGGATATCATCGTGCCGGGGGTGGGCTTTAATACCTGATTAACCACTCACCTCATCTCCACTCATTGTTTTTTCAGTTCCTCCCACTTTTTCTTTAAAGCATTCAATTGTTGTTGCAATTCTCCTGCTGCCTTTATCATCTGCGTAGTGGATGGCATATCGCTGCCCTGCAGGGCCGAAAAAAGAGAGCTGAACGAACTGCTGAGTCTTCCAAAGCTGGGATTGTTACTTCCCTGAGGGCTGTTTTCGATTTCTCCCGCTGCTTTATCTTTTTTATTGAGCTCGTTTGCTACCGTTACCGGGGGATTGGTCATTTGTCCCCGGAGCTGGAGCCGGTACATTCTTATTTCGTTCAATATTTTCATGCAATCCTTCCTGCCTTCGTAACATTGAAGGGACAGATCATGCTGTGTTTGAAGATCTTTCATCCCGGTTTTTACCCTGGGGTCCATCGCTATTGTGAATGACTGAGTATAAACTTTCCCGTCCACGTTCAATCTTGCCATATAGTTCCCGGGCATGACCCATGCTGCAGTTTGAGCCGGTTCTGTGTTCATGTAAGTAGCAGAAATAGGATAGGAGGGTGGTACATTCAGTGCTGTATATTTCATATCCCAGCTAAAGCGATGCTGCCCGGCTTCTGCAGAAAGTAGCTGTTGCGGGCGTATCCAATAATGCGGGATATTCACGTCACCGATTTTATATAGTGTATCCTTGTTTGAATAGGTCCTGATCCATTTTCCTTTCAGGTCATATATTTCCAATAAAACATTCGATGCTTTTTCAGCGAGGTAATAATCAATAATGGCTCCATCGGGCGGATTCTGTCCCGCCGGCTCTTCCTGCGGCAAAGGAGTATCCGGATTCATATTCCATCTTACCCGGTAAGCTGGCTGAGGTTTAAATAAAATAACACTTTGGTTAGCCAACTGTGAAGAAAGCTGGCGCAAAGGAGTGATATCATCCAGGATCCAGAAACTCCGGCCATGAGTCCCCACCACAATGTCATCATCCTTTGTAACCAAATCTCTGATGGATGTCGCCGGCATATTCAGCCGGAGGGATTGCCAGTGTTCCCCGTCATCAAATGAAACGTACACGGCCCTTTCACTCCCGGCAAACAATAACCCTTTGACCACCGGATCCTCTCTTACCACGTTGATGGGGTCATCCGGCAAACCCTTCACAATTTCTTTCCATGTGGCACCGCCATCATGAGTTTTATAAATATGCGGGCGCAGGTCATCACAACGGATCCTGTTCACCGCTGCG
>CAYSIU010000473.1:0-2665 GCA_964431095.1 uncultured Chitinophaga sp.
TTGTTGGCCGAGTTCTTTTATGGCCGGTGCATTTATACGGAAGCGCTATAGCTTCGCCGGTCTGCTTTTCTTTGTGGTTTCAAAGAATAAAAAAACATTCGCCCTCTCCTTTATTTTCTGGGTGGCCGTCATGTTTGCCCTGCCCATGCTTTTTTCATCTCCTTCTTTCATTCTCCATTCTTACGAAGATTGGTGGCAATCGTTGTCCAATAAAAATCTTGAAAACTTAAACTATATCAACCCTCATAGTTTTTTCCAGGATATTTCACTGACGGGATTTTTGCGAAGAAGCTTTGGCCTCCCTGCTGCCTGGGAGAACTGGATCCTCATACCGGCATCGCTCCTGGTCCTTGCTCCCTTGTTGCGGTTCAACCAGTATGTTAACCGGCGATTCCGGCTCTCTTATCTTGCTCTGGCCCTGATCAGCGTGGTGCTTCTGAGCACTTCCGCTGAATCGCCCACGTATGTCATTGCCGTAACAGGTTGCGGGATCTGGTTTTTCCTGCAACCCGCCAATAAATTCCGTGTCTTTTTGCTGGTAATTATGCTGTTTCTCACGTCTCTCGCCACCACGGACCTTCTGCCTCATTATTTCAAGGACCATTTCATGAAACCTTATTCTTTAAAAGCCCTTCCCTGTATTCTCATCTGGTTCGACTTAATATTTGAACTCTCTTTCAGGGATTTTTCGGGAAATGAATCAAATTTGAACCCCGTATGAAGCAGGTAAGTATCATCGTCCCTGTTTATAATGAACAGGAGAATATAGAAATGATGGTGAACGGTATTGCGACCGCCATGCAGGGCCTCCCATATGGTTTCCAATTATTGTTCGTCGATGACGGCAGCACCGATCAGACCCTGGATGTCATTAAAACCCAGGCCGGCAGGTATGCGTGGGTGCAGTACATTTCCCTGTCGCGCAATTTTGGACACCAGCAGGCATTGAAAGCCGGGCTCGATAACAGCCACGGAGACTGCGTGATAAGCCTCGATGGGGACGGACAACACCCTCCTGCACTCATACCTATTATGCTCAAAGAATATGATAAAGGATTCGATATCGTATATACGATCCGTAAAGAAGATGAGCATCTCAATTTTTTCAAAAGAAAAACATCCGCCTTTTTTTACAATCTATTAAACAGGCTGTCAGATGTCCGGGTTGAAAAAGGCTCTGCTGATTTCAGGTTATTGAGTGAAAAAGTCGCGACGGTTTTACGGAATATGCCCGAACACGACCTTTTTTTCCGGGGACTGGTAAAATGGGTGGGTTACCGGCAAACGGCAATCGAGTTTACACCTGCAGAGAGGGATCATGGCATTTCCAAATATACCGTACGGAAAATGTTCAGGCTGGCCAGGAATGGCATGCTTTCTTTTAGCACTAAACCCCTTCGCTTCTCTATTTACCTTGGGTTTACTTTTGCCTTGTTGTCGGTCCTGTATGTGCCGTATGCTTTTATCAGTTATTTTACCGGTCATGCCATTCCGGGGTGGGCGTCCGTGATCGTTACCATCGCCTTTTTCGGCGGATTGCAACTGATCATCGCGGGGATCATCGGTTTATATATCGGCAGTATTTTTATGCAAACGAAAAACAGGCCCATTTACATCATCCGGGAGTCAAGCCTGCCATGAAAGAGAAATTTATATTGCTGGGGTTTGATGTAGAAGAGTTTGATGTTCCATTGGAATACGGGCAGTTAATTCCAGAGCAGCAGCAGATGGAGCAGAGCCTTGAGGGGCTGATAAAAATTGAAGACCTGTTACAGCGACTGCAGGTGCCAGCCACTTTTTTTACCACCGCCAATTTTGCATTGAAGTATCCTGCAGTGATACAACGGCTCGCCGCCACACACGAGATAGCTTCTCATACGTTTTATCATTCAAAGTTCCAGGATAGCGATCTGCTGGATTCCCGGCTGGAACTGGAAAGGATCACTGGCCGGAAAATAACCGGCCTCCGGATGCCCCGCATGAACGTTCTCCCTGAAAAACTGGTAAAAGAGGCGGGATACCTCTACGATAGTTCCCTCCATCCTACATGGATACCGGGTAAGTATAATCATTTCGGCCGACCAAGGAAATATTATTTCCAGGAAGAACTGCTTTGCATTCCCGCCAGCGTAAGCCCCTTCCTTCGTATCCCCCTTTTTTGGCTCAGCTTTAAAAACTTTCCGTTTGCGATTTATAAAAGACTTTCCCTGCAGGCGCTGCGGCGATACGGTTATCTTGTTTTATATTTTCATCCATGGGAATTCACTTCGCTCGATTGCTACAGGATTCCGCGTTATGTTCGGAAGCCAGACGGAGATCCGCTCCTTAAGAGGTTGGAAAAACTCCTTTTCTTCTTAAAAAGTAAAGGACGGTTCATCACGATGGATGAATTCCGCTGCATCGCTTCCAGAAATTAGAATTTCAATGTCTATATATTTCATCCGATAGCTACCGGATGAAATATTACCTAAAATCCTTTCAGGTTCCGGTTTTCAACCGGAGGTGCTTTTGGTCTTATAAACCCTTTTTTCTTTATTTCATCTTTAATTTCGGTGATCGCTCTCTCTAATTGAGGATCAACCCCTTTCGCCATAGCGGTAAGATCCTCCGGTACATCAATATCAGGGTCCACACCGTGACCTTCTTTAAACCATGTCCCGTCGGG
>CAYSIU010000474.1:0-2665 GCA_964431095.1 uncultured Chitinophaga sp.
TTCTTCCATGCGACGGCAATTCACACAAGCCCAACCAGTAAAGTCAATCAACAGTGGTTTATTCTGCTCTTTGGCCAGTTGCAATGCCTTTACATAGTCATTGTGCAACGGTCTCAATATCGTTGTCTTCCCCTCTCCCACCCTGTACAGGCTGTAAGTTCTTGGAGGGGGAAACCCGCTGATCAATTTAAGATCCGCCCATTTTGAATTGGTAAGCCCCGGTATAAGATAAAGAGTGATAGCGACGAATAACAGAATGAATATTGTCCGGGTAAGGCCGAATTTTTTTACCGGCGTGCTATGTGTAAACCGGAGCTGGCCGGCAAGGTAAAGGACAATTAACAACCCGATCAGGATCCAGAGACCAATGAATATTTCTCTTTTCAGGAGCCCCCATTGTTTTACAAGATCCGCATTGGAAAAGAATTTAACTGCCAGCGCCAATTCAAGAAACCCCAGTACTACTTTCATGTCCGTCATCCATCCTCCCGACCTGGGCAGGGATCGCAACCACTGGGGGAACATGGCAAATAAAGCAAAGGGCAGACCCAGAGCGATCCCAAATCCCGCGGCACCCGCGGTAAGAGGCCAGGCGCCCTGATCAGCCACACCCACCAGCAATGTACCGAAGATCGGACCGGTGCAGGAAAACGATACAATGGCCAGCGTAGCCGCCATGAAGAAAATGGCTCCCCAATTACCTAAACCTGATTTTGCATCCATGCGGTTGGCAAGACGGGACGGGAGCACAATCTCAAAGAGCCCGAAAAAGGACAAAGCAAAAATGACAAATATAGCGAAGAAAAAAAGATTCAGCCATACATTGGTGGAAATATTATTGAATATCTCCGGGTTAATGGCTTTCCCGGCAATATGAAACGGCAAAGTGATAGCCACATAAATCAGGAAGATAAAGAACCCATAGATCCCTGCGTTGAGGATCCCCATTTTGCGATCCGCAGATTTATTGGTAAAAAAAGTTACCGTGACCGGTATCATCGGGAAAACACAGGGTGTCAGGAAGGCGATCAAACCGCCCAGCAATCCCAGTAAAAAGATCCTGAGAAGACTTTTGTTTTTTGTACCGTCATCTCCGCAGGAGTTGACGGGCCTGTAAATATCAATAGAAGGAATCTTAATCCGGGCAGATTCCACTCCCCCTTCCAGTTCAACGGTAAAGGGGAATACCGTGGATGGATAATATTCATCATTCCTTCCGTACGTGTACAACAAGGTCCCCTGTAGCTTCGCCGGAACCGTTCCTTTGATATGGATCCTCGCTATCCACGCAGCTTTCCCTTCAAAAACACTTACGGTCGTTGCTGTAAAAACCGGGCTGCTGATCTTCCGCGGTTCCTCCGATAAAACAAAATCACCTTCCTGAACGATGGCGGAATCTGCAAATCTCAGATCCGTTGTCTTTACATCCAGCAAAGACTGGTTCGGGGCATATAGTTGCCATCCGCCGGGAACAGGCACGCGGAACACCAGCTCGTATTTTCCTTCCGCGGTCTTTTTACTTTCCACGGTCCATCCTTTAATGGCAGAGGAATCCTGTGCAGGCAGGTATGACCAAAAAAATAATCCCGGCAATAAACAAATAATGGATCGGAGGCGGTTCAACATACTGGTTCTGGTCTTAAATACAAACGAGCTCCTTCCGGAACCCGTCTTGTATGTCAGCTATTAATGCTTCACGTTTATTTGATAGCAATGCTAAAAGTAACTGTTTTGGGCGGCAAACATTTTTTATCATCACAGGTCTGGTATTCCACGCTTCCTGTGATACTGGTTTTGGCATTCGTTTTCATTTTTATCTTTTGGGTAAAGGTCACGGTATTGGAATATTGATTCGCAGCTACTCCAAGTGTTTTATCCTTGAATTTTTCCAGCTTTCCTTCTTCGCTGATCTTCCCTTCCAGTTTAACAAGAGGATTCGGGTTGAATGTAAAAGCGGTGGGTATCGCGATCGCATCCTCGGGTTGGGATTGTGAGTACAGGTGCCACTTTTCCTGGATCGTTGCCTGCATCCTGACCTCGTACATTTTGTCACCGGTTTTTTGAGACGAAAATGACCAGGTCACCGGGCTCATCTGGGCCCTGCCCTGCAAACCCACTATCACAATTAAAACCAATATTGCCAGTTTCTTCATATAGCCTTTATTTATTTATAGATCGCAAAAATCCTGCTTTTCCTCTTATTGAACTTGTTAAAATCAGTTACCTCAAATATATTAAACGGGCCGCCTTGATCTCCACGGAATAATACGATCTCCTTTATCCAGGAAGACGATGGGCTCAGCAAACGAGTTGCTCTGCCATCAGGAGCGTTTGCAGGATCTCCCGTCCATCTGTATTGCCCAGTGCCGGTGAACAGGCCCTTTCCGGATGAGGCATCATTCCAAAAACGTTTCTGCGGGTATTGCAAATACCTGCTATGTTGCGGATCGCCCCGTTCGGGTTGGCTTCGGGAGTTATCATTCCTTTTTCATCACAGTAATAAAAGATCACCTGTCCCCTTGCTTCCAGTTCATTCAATGTATGTTCATCTGCATAATATCTTCCTTCACCGTGCGCCACGGGGATTTTATATATTTTATTACCATCACCGGTGATAAATACATTCTGACAAACAAACTGCTGATGTCCGTTGCGCAACAATCCT
>CAYSIU010000475.1:0-2658 GCA_964431095.1 uncultured Chitinophaga sp.
ATCTTGTTGCGCCTTTGTCATCAATCGACTCATCCTGTATCTTATTGATCATCTGCTCCCCTGCGGTTAGCCTTTCCCCCTTTATATTTTCATACCCGCTGTTGAAAGGAAGGCCATTCCTTTTTTTGTTCAATATGTATGGGAAAACCTCCCAGGAGGAGAAAATAGCTATTTTGCCCTGGAACCCCGGCCGGGCCACCAGCCATTCCAGGATATTGATATTCGGGTTGTCGTGTTTCTTATTTGTTGAAATGGAGAGGTCAATATTCCCGGTAAATAGTTCATTGTATCCGGGGTAAGAGATGGAATACAGGTTAGCAGTATTGACCTTATTATTGAAATGACGATTACCATATAGCTGTCCTTTGTTGTTGATGATATTCCAGAAAAAGGGCATTAATTTCTTTCTTCTTTCACCGGGAGTGGCCGCCCAATAAAGGGTTTTAATGGTTTCCTTGTCCGGTGTATAATCCTCATTATTGATCAGCAGTGAATCGGCACCATCAAATACTTCCTGCCAGCGGAACCCGTCAGTGGTGATAATGAAAAGATTGCCGGCCGCGGGTGATTTTATTTCCGAAACAGGGGATTTTGCCTTCCTGTTGAATTGAAGGGGGACAGTCAGTAATAGGATGGTACAGGCCCATATGCTTTTCATGTGTAACGGTTTTACAAAAAAAGCAAGAGCGCATAACTTTTGTTTTAAGGGAAAATTATCATTGTGTTATAAAGAAATACTGCGCCTGAATGAAAAAAGGCTCCCTTTTGTTATGTATCAAACACCCGGGTTGTCAAACATACGGACATAAAAAAACCACCCCGGCCTGTCCTGCAACGGGGTGGCGAACTGCATAAGAGAAAATTGCAATTTACGGCCTACTACTTACTAACACAGTTATTTGCAACTAAGACGAAGAAAAGAACTGGAGTAAAGATGGGCCCTGAATCTGATTTTACTGTTACCGGAAGATTATTTTAATCTTAAATGAATCGTGGGTTCACAAAAAAAGTTCCGCTTTAGGGCGGAACTTTTTTAGATTTCTATCCTTTCTATTTTTTAAAAATTATACTTAATACCGAATTGACCCTGCCAGCGGCTGTTTAACGGATCCACTGTATAATAATGCCCGTTCAGGCCTGTTGGCTTGATAAAATTAAACGTAGGCAAATACCCCGAGGAAGGTTTTCCTGGTGATACATTATTGGCATCTTTTACAAACGTGAAGAGGTTTACAGTATAATTGTTCACGTTGGTTACAAAATAAATATGACCCCAACTATTGCTCAGCAGGTTCAGCAGGTTGAATAAATCGAAACTGACCTGCAGGGATTGCTGTTTGTTGGTCTTGCTGAATTTGAACTCATGCATCAGTTTCATGTCCAGTTCATGGTTCCAGGGCGTGCGTAACCCGTTTCTTTCGGCATATTGTCCTCTCCGGGTGGTCAGGTATTTATCGTTACTGATCAGGAAATCCAAATCTGCCCATTGCTGTGCGGCGGTATAAAGCTGGCCATTCCGTGTATAATCTGCCAGCCTGATATCATTCTGATCTTTGGGGATATACGGCAGGTTGGCATTGGCTGCGTTTCCGAATGGGTTGCCGCCGGCGGTCCCAAAGTTCGTGTCACCACCACGGCCCGTCTCGGAGAAGCTGAACGATGAGCAGGCAGCAATACACTGCCGGCCGAACCCGTTGTAGTGGCCCATTTGGTACATGCCGCCAAGTTTGAAATTGTGGTTGCCCCGAATCCAGGTGAAGTCGTCGTTGGCGGCGTAAATCGTGTTTTCCGAGCCGTTGTTGGCCCTGCCACCCCAGCTACCGTACCCGTTGCTAAAGTCCAGGTTTAATAAATTCTGATCGCAATCGGGTGCGTTCGGCAGGCAAACTTTATCTTTCCAGTGGATTCCGCTTTTCACTGTGGCCTGCGGCGGATCGTGGTTTTCCCGCCAGATGTTACTCCCGATGTAGAAATGGTTCAACCGGGTTGGAGTGAACATATGATCCCAACTGATGCGCCAGACGTCGCTATAGCGAGTCAGGTCGTTGTACGTGGAGTAATAACCCGGTAGCGTCGGCGGACCATCGCCCCCCGGTTCCTGTTGAGAGCGATTATTGCCGTAGTAAATTGCAATTCTGTCCCGTTCTGAAAAGTTGTGATCTCCCTTAATACTCCACTTGGTGTTGGGCTTTTCCTCGGAACCATTGCTGACGAAGTAGTTGTTGGTCACGTAAGCCGCAGTGCCCGGGGCCGCGCCATTGTTCGGTTTCAGCACACCTGACGGGCCTGACTGAAACACCTGCAAAGCCTTGGCAGAAAGCGAGTCCCACTTGCTCTTCGGAACGATATTGCCGGCGAACTGTTGGCGTACAACTTTTCCGTTCGCATCAATGGTCTGCGAGGTCGGGTCGTAGATGGGGATCAAGTTTCCCTTGCTATCCACCCATTTGCTGAAGTCGCCGTCGTACATTTCCGCCGTTGGCACCGTAGTGGTGAAGCTTGTAGCCCCTGCGCGGTTCCGGAACGCCTCATACGCGAAGAAGAAGAAGCTCTTATTCTTGCCGTTATAGATTTTGGGGATCCAGATTGGACCGCCCAGACTCGCGCCGAAATCGTTCTGTTTGTAGATCGGCCGCCCTTTCCCAGCGCGATTATTTT
>CAYSIU010000476.1:0-1300 GCA_964431095.1 uncultured Chitinophaga sp.
TGTTTACCGATACCCTTTGCCTGGAGCAGGGGCGCAACGCTGAGCATTCCCAGGTAAAGTTTCTTATTCTTTTTTTGCAGGAAAACACAACCTTCCATTTTATCAGCATCATTCGTGTACTTCAGGAAAATGGCTCCAGGGAGTTGCATCAGTTCCTTCACAGCCGCAACATTGGTGCGGAGTTCCCCGCTTACCATATCTGCTTCACTGGTCCAGCCTTTTTTAGATCCCTCTCCCCGGTACGCATTGTTAAGCAGGATCACCAGGGGTCGTATGTCTTCTGTTGTTGCAACGGAGACCGGCATCCGCTGAAGATACAAATTAAAGGAGGAGACAGGGAGTTACAGTTTTATTTCAAATATCTTTTGCTCTTTTATTTCGGTAAAACCCTGTTGCAGGTAAAACCGGTGGGCATCTTTTCGTTTTACATTGCTTCTCACTCTCAATGAATGATCTCCTTTTTCCCGGGCCCATTGGATAGCGTCTTCGAGCAATTTCCTGCCGATACCTTTGTTCCGGGACTGTTCATCCACGACCAGACCCCCGATCTCACAAAATGAGCCGGATTCAAGCGTTATTTTTTTAAAAACATATATCCAACCGATCACTTCTTTTGCATGAACTGCAACGAGCACCCTTTCATTGCCGTTTTGTAGAATGGCAATGAGATTCTGTTTGATAGCCGCTTCAGTGATCGGGTATCCCAGTTGTTGCGAAAGCCTGCTTAACGCCGCCGCATCTGTCCATTGGGCTTCCCGGGTGGAAATCTCCATGAGTAGTTTTTGTCCTTAAAATTAAGCGGCTTTCGTGAAATTATTTTCAGGCGAAAAGAAAATTAGTTTTTGATAAGTGGTATTCGCTTGTTGGTAAAATCCGGTAACTTACTATACTCCAGCGACAGGTTTGATATGAGAACGTTATTGATCATAGTAATCATAAGCACGGGTTTATTTTTCTGTCGTTCAAAGACCGGACAACAAAGCGTAAAAGCAAAACCTATCGCCGATCTTTCCAACGATTCCATCAATTACCACACGCAACTGGAACCAATTTTCCGTCAAAATTGCTCTCCTTGTCATTTCCCCGGCGGCAAGATGTATGCCCGGATGCCCTTTGATCAGGCGAACACGATTATCATCCATAAGGCAGGGATATTACGGCGAATAAAGAATGAAGAACAGGTTGCCTTAATTAAGAAATTCCTTGGGCCAACTAATTAACAAACACCGCTCCTTTCAAACCGGAGCGGTTCACAATTCTTATCATTTTGCAAGAAATCGTTTCCCTTTACCTTCATTTT
>CAYSIU010000476.1:1310-2657 GCA_964431095.1 uncultured Chitinophaga sp.
TTCAAACCGGGTCGGTTTTAATTTCTGGTCAGTAGCTTAGTAACCTTTACCCTTTCCATTCTTGGGATCCATGTTCTTTTTATTCATATCCTGGTGATCCATGTTCCTGGTACTCCCGTCCTGCCGGTTGAACCAGTCCTGATTATCCCTGTTGTCCTGGCTCCTGTTATCCCAGCCTCTGTTATCCTGGCTCCTGTTGTCCCAACCTCTGTTATCTCTGTTATCCCAGCCCCTGTAATCCCGGTCGAAACGGCCGAAACCTCTCATCTCGCGGATATCGATACTTCCGAAACGGTCGATATGGATCATGAGATCATTCCTGCCAACCTGGAAAGTAGTGGCGTCCACCAGTCTTTCTCTTACAAAAAATCCCCTTCTCATTTCAAACACTTTGATCGTGTGGCGGTCGCCATAGTTGTTGCTATAGCCACTGCCATAGAAATTACTGTTGCCATAGAAATCGCCATAAGGGTTGCTGTAATAATTGTCAAGGCGGACCGTCATGTTATTGCCAAAATAACTCTTACCGTCGATGACAACGCGGAAATTACCATTGTTGATCAACGTTACCATCGGTCTGTGGTCAGCTGCAAAAACGGCTGCGGTAAGTAAAGTTCCTGCTACAAGCGTAAAGATCTTTTTCATGTATTAAATTTTGTTTTTTATGTACGACGATCACCGGGTGGGTCGCTGTACAAATTGTTTTTGTTGCCCGGTACCCTCTATATGTCAAAGCCAATGCCACCGTGCCAAAAAGGGATAAAAGAAATGTTAAGTGGTTTCTTTTCAA
Source organism: uncultured Chitinophaga sp. (assembly GCA_964431095.1). Lineage (GTDB taxonomy): Bacteria > Bacteroidota > Bacteroidia > Chitinophagales > Chitinophagaceae > JJ008. Next base: position 2,101 of record CAYSIU010000476.1, read on the forward strand.
TTCTCACAAATGTTGAAAACTCATGAAAATAGCCATGGGAGATGGTTACAGGCGGGATCGCTGGGTGAAAACAGGGTTAATAGAAATGTTAAACCGGGCAGCGGGAATTTATTTGGATCGATCCCATTGGACCTGCGCCGCCCGGGTGAATGCAGGTACGAAAATTGACATGATACCTTGCGTAAGGATCAGTTAATGTTTGGTGTTTATAACTGACTTTGCTGGATTACCCTGGGTCCATCCCACCCAGATCAACGTGTAACCGGGAATAATTCATGGGGCTATAAAACCAGGGCATCTAAAACTTAAGGTCCCGCCCGAAAAGGCTAACTTGGGAATTGAAAAGCCGTTTTATTCAAAAATTTTTGTATGAAAAAAAACCTCCTGGCCTGCACTGCACTCGTCATCTTGTTTTATAGCTGTTCGACCTCTTCTTCAAAAAAAGACCGGCTTGCCAAAGCTTCACGGGAAGATAAGAACGGGTGGATCTATGTTCACCTGGAAGGATCCCCCTCTGATATCGGATACCAGCACGGCTACCTGCTGGCCAATGATAT
>CAYSIU010000477.1:0-2655 GCA_964431095.1 uncultured Chitinophaga sp.
GCAAGGTTTCAAAGTGTGATCAGTGAAGAGATAAGAAAACAATTGAAAGAGAAAACCGGCTCTGAATTACCTTCTCACATAATGGCTTGCGTGGGGGGAGGCAGCAATGCCGCAGGTACTTTTTATCATTTTTTAGAGGAGCCTTCCGTGAAATTAATTGCCGTGGAAGCGGCGGGTATGGGTCTCAGCAGCGGGAAAAGCGCTGCTACAACGCATTTAGGCAAGCCAGGTATCCTGCATGGTAGTAAAAGCCTGGTCATGCAAACGGAGGACGGACAGGTAATAGAGCCACACAGTATTTCCGCCGGACTCGATTACCCCGGTATCGGTCCGCTGCTTGCTCATTTATTTGAGACCGGGAGGGCCAGCTTTTTAAGTGCGACGGACGATGAAGCATTGGCAGCCGCATTTGAACTGGCCAGGCTGGAAGGAATTATCCCCGCACTGGAAACGGCACATGCCTTATCAGTGTTAAAGAAATTGTTCCCCTCCCCTGAAGCAGGCCCCTCGATAAATACCGGTGGGAAGGAGGTGGTTGTTATTTGTTTAAGTGGCAGAGGAGATAAAGACCTTTCGACTTATATAAACAATATTTAAACACAGAGATAAGAGAACCAGAGCTGCACAGAGGCTCTCCGGGAAACTCAGTGCACTGAATGTACCTGTGTTGAAAAAATATATGAGTAGAATTAAAGACTTATTTAAGAAAAAACCAAACAATCTGCTGAGCGTTTACTGCACGGCAGGGTTCCCTCAATTGAATTCAATTTTTGAAATCCTGAAAGCCCTGCAGGAGCATGGTGCTGACATGATCGAAATCGGCATGCCCTACAGTGATCCGCTGGCGGATGGACCCATCATTCAACATAGTAATGCTATTGCTTTGTCAAATGGGATGACGATTCATAAACTTTTCGAACAATTAAAGGATTTTCGTAAAAGCACTTCTCTTCCGGGTTCCGGGGATATCCCGGTCATCCTGATGGGCTATATGAACCCTGTTTTGCAATACGGGTTCGAAAAATTCTGCGCCAACGCTGCTGCAGTGGGAGTGGATGGCCTTATTCTGCCTGATCTGCCCGAGTATGAATTTGAAACAGAATACGGAGCCATTATCAAAAAATATGGCTTGGATTTCATTTTCCTTGTAACACCGGAAACATCGGAAGAAAGAGTGAGAAAGTTGGATCGACTAAGCAGCGGTTTCCTTTATGCCGTATCCTCATCTTCCACTACCGGCACAGTGAAACAGGATACTGCCAGGAAAGAATACCTGCAAAAATTAAAAAAACTGCAACTGAACAACCCCTTGATGGTCGGCTTTGGGATCAGTAACAAAGAGTCTTTTGAGACCGTCTGTCAACTGGCCAATGGTGCGATCATCGGCAGCGCTTACATTAAAGCACTGGAAAACAGCACCGATCTGAATGTAACGACGGGATCGTTCCTTTCGTCCATATTAGACCAGTAAGGTTTTTTCCATCCGCCAACATTATATAAATTTGTATGTTTTTGCTGTATCCGTATCATTCATGTAAAAGGTATCGTCATTTATGAAAAGAGTATTGTTGCTTTTATTGTTTTGCCAGGGAGTAGTCTTCGCCCAAACCAAATCCAAAGGATTTACGATCGATGGGAAACTGGATGGCTTTGATGATGGCAAAAAGATCAGCCTGTACCGCAATGGGGAGCAGGTGGAGTGGATCTCCACCAAATTGGTAAAAGGGAAATTCACGCTGAAAGAAAAAGTGGACGAACCGATTTTGTGTTTCCTTGTGATAGAGGGGGTACAAAAACCAGCAGAGATCTATGTGGAGAATGCTGTAATTGAGGTAAAAGGAAATAAGAACAGCCCTGATAAGTACGAGGTAACGGGCTCAAAATCGCATAAGGATTTCACTGATTTTACGACTATTTTTTTGCCACTGGCCCAACAAATGAATTCATTGGCCGGCACCATCAATAACAGCATGCCGGGTGCTGAACGGGACGCGTTAATGAAAACGTACACCGATCTCCAGCAAAATATTCAAAAACAGATTGACAAATATGTTACGGAAAGACCGCGCTCTGCTGTATCCGCGTTTGTGCTGAATGTGACCTACCAGTTCAACGATGATGTAGTATTACTGGAGAACCGGTTCAAGTTACTGGATGCGTCGGTAAGGAAGCTCGAGATGGGAAAACAACTCGAGGCCCTGATCGCCGAGAAAAAAATAGGGGCTGTGGGCACCGTGGCGATGGATTTTTCCCAGCCCGATACAATGGGAAAGCTCATATCTCTTTCTTCCTTCCGGGGTAAATATGTATTGGTGGATTTCTGGGCAAGCTGGTGCGGGCCCTGTCGCAATGAGAACCCCAACGTAGTAGAGAATTTCAAGAATTTCAACGCGAAAAATTTTACGATCCTCAGCGTTTCATTGGATAAACCCGGTCAAAAGGACAAATGGATCGAAGCAATCAATAAAGACAGTCTTACCTGGACACATGTCAGTGATCTTCAGTTCTGGGACAATGCCGCTGCTACCACGTACCCGTGCACAGCGCGACCCGCATAACATATGAGGTGCCTCGGCGGGTAAAGCAGTTCCAGACCACCTCCGCAGACCGATGCGGCGGCCGTCATCGCGGCCCTGTCGCAGTCGCAGGCCGTGA
>CAYSIU010000478.1:0-2654 GCA_964431095.1 uncultured Chitinophaga sp.
GCTCATACTCATCCATATCCTCGGTTGTCCCAACTGGTAAATGAGCAGGACGGATGCTATTACCACAATGGCACTTACCGATATGATCCCCGAAAGCGCATTACTGATCCTCGAATGCTGGTCCTGGAAAACAAAGGCCAGTGGGTCAGCTACATTGAGCTTGGAATAATGGGTCATGCCCGTCAACACCAATACTAACAGGATATACAGCACGGTACAGATAATGAGTGTATAAAACATAGCCCTTGGCAGATCCCGCTGGGGATTCTTACATTCTTCTGCAGTAGTGGAAATAGCATCAAAACCAATATAGGCAAAGAAGACTGCTGAGACGCCGCTCATGACACCCGAAAACCCATTTGGCATGAAGTTGCTCCAGTTACCGGGGTTGACCCAGAAAGCCCCCGCTACGATCACCAGGAAAATGATGGCGAGTTTTATCATCACCATAATATTGTTAGCCTTCCTGGATTCTCTTATCCCGACATATACAATGTAGGTGATTACGATCACCACCAGCAAAGCCGGAATATTCATGATGATCCTTAAATTACCAAGCAGGGGTGCATGCATCCATGCATTATAAGCATGCTGAAGACCGCTGTCCAGTGAACTAACCGTGCCTCCGCCTGACAAAGCAGCTACGGCGTCATTATAGCCGTGATGCGCGGTAACAGAATCCATGGTCAGCCAGCCGGGTATGTGAATACCAAAACCTTCCAATACGCGTACAAAATATTGACTCCAGGATACAGCTACAGCAATATTGCCAATGGGGTATTCCATTAACAGGTCCCAACCGATGATCCAGGCAAACAATTCACCAAATGAAACATATGAATACGTATAGGCGCTACCCGATACGGGTATAGTGGAAGCAAATTCTGCATAACAGTAAGCGGCAAATCCACAGGCGATGGCCGTGAAACCAAAGAGAAGAACAACAGCGGGGCCGCCATGAAAACTGGCAGACCCGATCGCAGTAAATACTCCGGTACCGATTACAGCTGCGATGCCAAAAAAAGTAAGGTCCCTGACACCTAAAACCCTTTTCAATCCAATGGCATGACCTTCTGCATCGCTCAGACCGGTTTCTGCTTCGCGCAAAATAGCGGGAATAGACTTCTTACGGAACAGTGGGTTTGCCATTGGTTAGTTGGGTTTTGTTCCCGTAAAGTAGGGAAAAAGTCGGTTGACAGGAGATTTAATTGCCCACGTTTATAAGGATGGAAAGACGGTATGATTAAAATCATCCTGGCTTCAAATTCTTATCATGTGTTGCATTTGTCTCTGTGAAGATTTTTGCATGATTAATAAACATCATTATGCAAACAACCCTCCACCCTTCTTACCCAGGTATTTATACCAGGTCTGCTGCCCGTGATTCATTATGGAAACGTTTTATAAATTGGACAGACAGACAGGAAGAGTGGAGGTTTGGCTGGGTAGCAGGAATTCTTGTGGGACATGGCTGCTTTTTCACTATCATAACGATGATGGCCATCCTTTTTACAGGCAATCATTTTATTTTCTGGCCTTTTGCTATCAGTGCTATGGCGATTTGTGTAGTTGTAAACCTGGCCGCGATGCCTACCAGGATTACGATCCCGGTTTTCTTTTTTAGTGTACTAATGGATCTCGTTGTAATAGCGATCTGTCTTACCAATGGATTTGACATCAGCGCAAGCTACCGTTAATGGTTTATGGTTAATGGTCCCTGACTACCAGGAATTGAGCCAGCTCCCTGAGCGGCTCTTTTCTTTTGGATAATACGGCAATATCCTCGAGATGGTTCAATGCCTCATCGAGGAATTTATCTTTAAGTTGCAGCGCCCATTCATCAGCCTTACAATCGCGGAAGAGCTGCAGCACACTCTTCACTTTATCGTCGCCATTACCCGACAGAAGCCTTTGCAATTCTTTTTGCTGCGCGGGGGTCGCTGTTTGAAAAGTATGGATGAGCAAAAAAGTTTTTTTGTTCGACAGGATATCCCCACCTACCTGTTTTCCGAATTTTTTCGGGTCGCCAAAGGCATCCAGGTAATCATCCTGAACCTGGAAGGCGATACCCAGTTTCTTTCCGAATTCATACAGCAGGCTTTGATTCCTTTCTCCCGCCCCGCCCAGGATGGAACCAATCCGTAAACTGGCGGCCAGGGCTACTGATGTTTTCAACTCGATCATTTTAAGATAGGCATCCAGGCCAACAGCCGGGGTCTTTTCAAAATCCATATCCATCTGCTGACCCTCACATACTTCTTTAGCTGTTTTATTGAAGAGGGTAAGAATCGGCCGGAGATATTCTGTCTTTATCCTGTTCAGCTCTTCATAAGCCGTTACCAGCATTACGTCGCCGGCGAGAATCGCTGTGTTCTCGCCATACCGCGCATGCACCGTTTCCATGCCACGCCGCAAAGGAGCCTTGTCCATAATATCATCGTGGACCAGGGTGAAATTGTGAAAAAGCTCAATAGCCGAACCCACGTGCCAGGCATCTTCTTTGATTTCATCAAAGAGCTCATTCCCCATCAGGCAGAGTACGGGACGAATTCTTTTACCGCCCAGTTTCAGGAAATACTCGTTAGGTTCATAAAGCGAAGCCGGTTCAGACGGGAAATGCCGCTTATCAAAGTATAAAGTAAATTTCTGGGAAA
>CAYSIU010000479.1:0-2651 GCA_964431095.1 uncultured Chitinophaga sp.
AAAATTTAAGCCAGACGCTAAAAGCAAAATGTGAATTTGGATCTAAGAAATTGATATAATTAATACCGGGTAACGCAAAAAGTATTTTACTTCTGAGAATTATACCAAGTGCGGCTACAATACACAAATTGAAAATAGAGATATCGATCCAAATATTTTTATTTTTCATTTACTTATAGCTTACTACCATGACCTTAAAATTGAGTATTCAAAAATGGCATCAAATATTTATTTTCTTACGTTCTCAATTACATTCCCGACTAGTCGCCTCTTAAAGGTTCTCTGTAATATAGTCTAATTAACTTTTTTACAAAAGTTTGGAATTGGAATAAAAGATCTTAAAGAGGGACTCATCGCCACACTTCAGGGCCAACTTCTTCTGTCGGAAGACTTATCCCGGAAAAAAACATTTTTACCTGTTGCTTTCCTCACAGGATTGAGATGTGAGTTGGATAGGTTGTGCGACGAGTCACCTGCCTTCGGCAGGGAGACTCGTGGAGGAAGGAACCAGAAAAAAGTTGCACTTACAGCCCCATTCTGGCAAGACTTTTGCAAAAACGGGGTAAACAAACTGTATGAATATGAAAACGAAACCCTTATCCCTTTTTATTTTACTGGTCATCATCACGGCGACGGCGCAATCACAGGTGCTGCGCGGAGGGATCGATTTTGCCAATGTGACCATCACCAATGATGGGAATATTGATAAGAATAAAATGCTTACCAGTTTCCAGGTGGGCCTCACCGATGATATCAGGATTGTGCCTTTCTTCTTTTTTCAGCCCGGTATCCTTTTCACGGGCAAGGGTTCGGAAACCTCTTCGGGTGATCCCAGTAGTAACACCTATTATACTGCCACTTCCAATCCCTGGTACGTGGAGATCCCTGCCAATTTTATTTTTAAATCTCCTACGGGTCCCATCAGATTTTTTGCAGGAGCCGGACCTTATCTCGCCATTGGGGTAGCGGGTAAGAACAAGGCGGATGGGAAATTCCTGGGCAGTTCTTTCCATACGGAAGAGAATATTAGATGGTCCAACGATGATCCCTCTACGCTGAATTATGAAGAAGGCGCCGGGTACGGGATCATGAAGCGGTTTGACTACGGGCTAAATGGCATTGCCGGAATTCAGTTAAAAAAAACAATATTGTCTGTCAACTATGGATATGGATTGGCCAAACTGCAGTCGGGCAGCAATAGTACAGCCGATGCTAAAAACAAGCACCGGGTATTCAGTGTAATGGTAGGCATTAAATTGTAAGGCAGGTACACCTTATATCGGTTCTTGATTTGGAGTGAATATTATTTTTTGTTACCCCGGTCCCCCGGGGTCTTTTTTTAGATCATGATTCCGGTATATGAATTCCAACTCAATTACTATCTTGCAAAACACCAGATTCCTGGTATCCCATCAATGAATTAACCAAACTAATTAACTAACCCCCACTCATGCGCTACCTGAAATGGATCGGCCTGGCTGCTGCAGTTGTATTGGCAGTATCCTGTTTTATACCCTGGGTATTTATTACATCAGGGAATATTACAGTAAGCGGTGTGGATGCAACCGGTACCAATTATGGCAAACCCGGCTATTTCCATTTCCTGATGATCGCTTTCTTTCTTTTTTTTACGTTCATGCCAAGGGTATGGGCCAAACGAGCCAACCTGTTAATTACTGCCCTTAACCTGGGCTGGGCCACCCGTAATTATTTTATCATCGCTTCCTGCGAGGCAGGCGAGTGCCCTGTTAAAAAGATCGGTTTATTCCTGGTGCTGTTTTCGTCAATACTGATGCTGGTTTCGGCCCTTTTCCCGGATATAAAGCTGAAAGAACAAAATTGAAGTGAAAAAACCCACAATGGGCCGTTTTTTTCACCTTTTTTCGGAGAAAAAAAACGGTTGAAACAATATCGAGCCTATCTCCAGTAAACTATCTTTATCCCTCCTCAGCAGCAGATCCTTTTTATAAAAGGATCATCTCATCACCAGCATGATTTTTTACCCGGTTGTATACATCTTTCCTTTCATGGAAAGATCGCAGAATTGACAAGGTCTTTTAATGCAAAAACCGGATTATGAAAAAGATTTATTTTTTTATCGCGATGCTTGCAATGAATATGAGTGTAAAAGCGCAGATCAGCATCTCGGTTATAGGGAATGCCTATACTGAGAATTTCAATACGTTGGCAAATACTGGTACAAGTAGCACCATCCCGGCGGGTTGGGCATTCTCCGAATCAGGCTCCAATGCCAACAGTACTTACACGGCAGGTACAGGCTCTTCTACTACCGGCGATACGTATAGCTTTGGTGCTTTGGCCAATACCGAAAGGGCCTTTGGCGGATTGCGAACAGGTAGTCTTGTCCCGGTAATAGGCGCGAATTATGTAAATAATACCGGGAGCATGATCATCGCTCTTTCCATTTCTTATACCGGGGAACAATGGAGGTTAGGCGCCATAGGCAGGGTGGACCGGCTGGATTTTCAATACAGTCTCGATGCTACGGGTTTAACGACCGGGACATGGACCGACGTGAACGCACTTGATTTTATTGCACCGGTTACTTCAGGATCTACCGGTGCATTGGATGGAAATGCCGCGGCCAACCGGTCTGCAATAAACGGGTTGATCACAGGTCTGTCCATTTC
>CAYSIU010000480.1:0-2636 GCA_964431095.1 uncultured Chitinophaga sp.
TCAATTTTTGGTTTGAAAAGTGTAGTGTCGAATTGAATTACTAAATTCAATAAGCGGGTGCCATTTGCACCAGGCGTAGTTCCAAAAGGATCGTTACCATAACCTGTTGCTACGCCATTGATTCCTCCTGTATTAGTATGCAATAAATTACCTGGTAAAGTGGCGTTCGATATCCATAACATTCCACCACCACCGCCTCCGCCCGGACCCACCCTTAAATAACCTTCTGCGGTCATGTCGGCTCCTCTTCCGCCTTTTGTCTCAATGGCAGTGTTATCGAGATAAGTTAAAATATTCAGCAGGACTGTGCCACCTGCTCCTCCACCACCCATTCCTTCATGGCATAATGGCCCTGTACTTCCGCAAACCCGGCCATCATTCCCATTCGCAAGAATTCTGTTTCCATTTGTTTTGATTTTATTGCCGATAATGATAATAATCCCGGCACCATTTCCTCCTAATGCTTCAAACCCTTCCGGATTATTTGTATGTCCAGCGCCGCCGCCGCCGCCTAGAAATATTTTGTTCGTAGCAGTATTATAAATCAATACATGACCACCAATCCCTCGGTTATCGAATGGAGTATTAGTACAAGGGGGGCCTTCGAAGTTGTAACCACCAAGGCCGCCACCACCAGCATTGCTCCCGCCACCGCCGCCGGAATTATGAGAATTTCCGCTGCCCCCACCATTGGCAGCTGAACCCTTACCGAAAGATTTGTCGGCAGAAACCTGGGCAATCCCTTCGCCTTTTTCAGAGGCAAGATCAGGATTTGGAGGATAAAAGAATTGATTTTCGTAACAATAATAGTTGGGGGGATTAGAAAAAGGATCATTACCACCTCGGAAACCTTTACCATTCACATCTATATCGGAATTCATGACAACAGAATCCTGGACGTTAAGTACAAGCACACCGCCCTTATTTCCATCCCATGCAAGGCAGGTTAATGTCGAAGAAATGTTTACATTATGGTAATATGGTATCCTTACCAATTGGACTTTTCCGATGGGGATATCATACGAACGATTAAGTTTGTTTTTTAGTTCAATTATATTCCCGACTATTGATTTAACATAGTTTATCTCGTAATTGCCCGAATTTTTATAATCGGTTATAGTGCCAAAAGCTGCAGAGTTGGATGAGTCGATAACCGCTCCCTTCATTTGTATCAGCAATACTGTATCCCCAGCAGAAAACATTGAACCGTCTTCCACTGTGATTTTATTCCCGCAAGAATTCCAGGCAATAACGGGTGTATAATTATTGATAATACCCCCGATATTGCTCACCTGTGCCAATAATGTTCCCGGAAACAATATAAGAGGTAATAGGATTCGGTTCGTAGAACGTATCACAAAACAAAATTACTTAAAAGATGATATGCCGGTATAATTATAAGGGTTTATCTTCTTTAGTTCCTTTTTAATTTCTTCTTTTACTTTTAACGTATCTATGAATTGATGAATTATTTTTTTATTCACTTTATGATTTCCTCGCGTAAGATTTTTTACCGTTTCATAAGGCTCTGGATATTTCTCCCTTCTCAGGATGGTTTGGATCGCTTCAGAAACTACTGACCAATTGCTCTCCAGGTCGTCACGCATTTTTTCATCATTTACAACCAATTTGTCCAATCCTTTTTCTACTGACCGGAAAGCGATTATCGTATGGGCGATCGGTATTCCAATATTCCGCAGGACAGTGGAGTCGGTCAGATCCCTTTGCAATCGTGAGACAGGAAGTTTGGACGACAGATGTTCAAAAAGGGCATTGGCCATTCCCAGGTTCCCTTCGGCATTCTCAAAATCGATCGGGTTTACTTTGTGCGGCATTGTGGATGAACCCACCTCATTCTTTTTGGTCTTTTGGTGGAAATATTCCATGGAAATATAGCTCCAACAATCCCTACAAAGATTGATCAGAATATTGTTAATGCGTTTCATGCAGTCGAAATGTGCTGCCAGGTTATCGTAATGTTCAATCTGGGTTGTGAATTGCTGTCGAACCAGCCCCAACTGATCTACAAATTCATTCCCGAGTTTGACCCAGTCTGTCTTCGGGAAGGCCACATGATGCGCATTGAAATTGCCGGTAGCGCCGCCGAATTTAGCTGAGAAAGGAATACCGATAAATTGCTCAATCTGGTTTTCAATCCTTTCTGTGAATACCATGATCTCCTTACCGAGCAGGGTTGGACTAGCGGGTTGGCCGTGGGTACGCGACAGCATCGGGATGTTTTTCCATTCTTTAGCCAGCAGTTTGAGTTTTTTACTCAGATTCAGTAAAGCCGGAAGATATTCATATTCTACTGCGTGTTTCCAAAGCAGTGGTATTGCCGTGTTATTAATGTCTTGTGAAGTAAGGCCAAAATGAACCCATTCTTTTACATCTTTTGCACCGTATTTTTCGATCTCGTTCTTCAGGAAATATTCAACTGCCTTAACATCATGGTTGGTCGTAAACTCAATCTGCTTGATCTCCTGTGCATCTTCTGGTCCAAAGTCTTCCGCCAGCTTTTGCAAATGCCGGATCAACTTACCTGACAATTTGAAGAATTTTTTATTTTCAAGAAAAAGAAGTTATTCAATTTCTATAAATCCCCTTTATTTAATCAACTCAAACTCTGAAATATT
>CAYSIU010000481.1:0-2624 GCA_964431095.1 uncultured Chitinophaga sp.
GCTTTCTATAATACGAAATATGGCAACGGCGCTTTTGCCGGTATTGATGGCGTGATCGGGTTGGATTATAAATTCCGGGGTGCCCCCATTAACCTCTCGCTGGACTGGCAGCCTTCTTTTGAATTCGGAGCGGACCGTGGATTTTACGGCAACTGGGGAGGATTGGGCATCCGGTATACATTCTGATACAGGTACATTAATTTCTACCTATTGAGAAAAGGGGTGGGAAAAATTTTCCGCCTCTTTCTTTTTTTTATCTTGTAGCTGCTGCAAAAAGCCGGTAAGGATCATTCCTTTAATTACACTACCATGAAAAAGAATTTCGTTTTCGCCGCTTTCTTACTCCTTTTTTCTTTTGTTGTTGCAGGGCAGAACGATTTTGAAAAACTCCAGCAGGATTTTGAAAAGATGTTGAACGACCCGAAAAACCTGTATGGAAAGAACAAGGCTGCCGGCAAATTTTATAATATCCGTGGTTTTAAAATGTACGCGGAAACGTATGGACACGGTCAACCGGTCCTGTTCATTCACGGGAATGGTGGTTCCATCAATAATTTCACCAAACAGATCCCTTATTTTTTAAAAAAGTATAAAGTGATCATCGCCGACAGCCGGGCACAAGGAAGATCGGCCGATACCGGTGACTCGCTGACCTACGAAATGATGGCGGACGATTATGCCGCCCTGTTGGATGCGATGAAAATAGATTCCGCCTATGTAGTGGGATGGAGCGATGGGGGGATCAATGGATTGCTTTTGGCGATCCGGCATCCCGAAAAAGTAAAAAAACTGGCCATTACCGGTGCCAATCTCCGACCGGATACGACTGCTGTTCCCGGGGTCATATGGAACATGGTCACCCCGATGTATACAGAACTCAGGAATAAAACAGTGAAAAATGAAACGGAAAAAAACGGTTATAAGCTGCTCCGGTTATTGGTGGAACAACCCCATATCCCCCTCACCGCTCTGCATAAGATCAGCTGCCCTACCCTGGTCATCGGCGGTGATCATGATGTGATCAAAGAGGAACATACCATGGAGATCTTTAAGAACATTCCCAGGGCCTATCTCTGGATATTACCTGATTCCGGTCACAGTACCCCGGTAGTATACGCGGATGAATTCAATAAAAAAGTGGATATGTTTTTCCTGCATCCCTATCGTACCATTGCGGGTACGGCGAGATTTTTCTGAATCTTTACCGGTGGACAAAGCCCAGTCGGGTTTCGAGATCCTGTGACAGCTGCGGCAATTTTCTTCTCTCGATCAGGAAACTGTTCAATTGTGCAATTTCCCGGAAAATATAGTGTTTATCGGCTGCTGCTTTTAAATAATCTTTCCCTGAACTGCCGCCCGTGCCGACCCTTGTTCCGATCATGCGGTGTACCATATTCATATGCCGGTATCGCCACGAACTCAGTTGTTCGTCTGTTTCCAGCAAACAGTTGAGCAACTGGAAGGGCAGTTGCAACAACGGGTAACCCCGGTAAAGCATGATGAACAATGCAGCCCTGGCCGCGGGCAATGAAAGTTGCGGGTTATTGGTGGGTGTTTGCTTTACAAAGATATCATCGAACCGGGCCAGGTTGTCTTTTTCTGCCTCCACAAGACTTTGCTGGTAAATATTCCGGTAATTTATCCAGAATGAATCGTCGGCCCCTCCTTTCAAAAAAGGCATTCGTTCCAGCCAACTATTGACTAACTGCAGCAGGGATGGATTGCTTTCCGCTTTTTTGATGATCGCCACATGCTCCTGTCTCAATTGGGAAATATAATAATCCTGACCATGCCGGTTTTCGAATGGAAGTCCCAGTTTTGCTTCGAGTTCCTTGAACTGCCAGCTCTGGAAACCCGATGCGGGCCGGAGCATATCCCGGAAATCCAGGAAGTCCATGGGAGTCATGGTTTCCATGATATCGATCTGCTGCACCAATACCCGGAATATGGTTACACAACGGTTGAGCCGGTGTACGACTGTTTGCAGTTCGGGCGAGTTGTCGTTCAATGCCGGCCGGCCCATGATGAAGATCACCGAATCCACTTCATGATGGAGCTGCTTGAACCAGAGTTCATAGGCCTGGTGAATGATGATGAAAAGCATTTCATCATGTGCGGATAAATGATGTTTGTCGCTTTCCGGGGATTGAGCGTTCAGTATTTTATCCAGCTGGAGGTAGTCGTGGTAATGCACTTCACCGGGCATAGAAGGTATTTGTGCAAATGTACGTAACGGGCTGAGCGCTTAGAACGGTCCGTGCTTATTCAAACTCATACCCTATATCGCCCCGGTATTCCATCCCTGTGAAGGAAATCTTATTGATCTCCTCTTTGGATATTTCCACTGCATCAAAAACAGATCTGCCGTAAGAGGTAATGCAGAATACCCGACCGCCGCTGGTCAACACTTTTCCGTCTTTGTACCGGGTGCCCATGTGGAACAGGATGCTGTCTGCAGGATTGATATTTTCGAGGCCTTTTATCACATGCCCTTTTTCATATTCCCCCGGGTATCCCCCGCTGATGGCAACAACGGAACAGGCTGTTCGTGGATCGGTTTCGATCTTCACCGTATCAAGTTGTTGGTTCGCCGTGGCGACCAATAGTTTTACCAGATCATTTTT
>CAYSIU010000482.1:0-2623 GCA_964431095.1 uncultured Chitinophaga sp.
TTTCTCAGTAGCCATTTTTCATGAGCCCGGGATCGTTTTCCTGGATGAACCTACGGGCGGGGTGGATCCGGTTACACGGCGTGAGTTCTGGAATATGATCTACCAGGCAGCCGATTCGGGGATTACGGTTTTTGTCACCACCCATTACATGGATGAAGCGGAATATTGCAGCCGGGTGAGTATTATGGTGGATGGAAGAATAGAAGCCCTGGATTCACCTGCTCAATTGAAAACAAATTACGAGGCGAAATCCATGGATGAGGTTTTTTTGAAACTGGCCAGGAAGGCAGTCAGAACAGATGTTTGAAAAGATCAGGGTTTAAGAGTTATAAGGAATTTGTAAATAGTAATCCGGAGTTAGCCTGCAGCCTGCAGCCCGTAGCCTGTAGCCTGTAGCCAGTATCTAGCAGCTAAAAGGTAATTTAAAAATGAAACAGTTCATCGCATTTGTAAAGAAAGAATTTCATCATATATGGCGGGATAAACGCACGATGTTTATCCTGCTGGGTATGCCTGTTGTTCAGATCGTCATTTTTGGATTTGCGTTGACGAACGAAGTAAAAAATTCCAGGATCGCGGTGCTGGATAATTCGAAGGATTTAGCTACTTCTGCTCTGACCGCAGAATTTGATGCCAGCCGCTATTTTGACCTCGAGAAAAACCTGCATTCCTATGATGAGATTGAGAAGGAATTCCGGAGCGGGAAAATTAAGCTGGCAGTGGTATTTCCCCAGCACTTCAATGAGGATCTGCAGCATTTCAATAAGACACAGGTTCAATTGGTGGCAGATGCATCGGATCCCAATGTTGCCAACACGCTGATCAATTATGCGACGTCGGTGATCAGGGACTATCAGGATCGGATCACTGATAACAAAAAACTACCCTATACCATCAATACCGAATTGCGGATGCTCTATAACCCGGAATTGAAAGGCGTATTCAATTATGTCCCCGGCGTCATGGCCATGGTCCTGTTGCTCGTTTGTACGATGATGACAGCGATCACGATCGTAAAAGAAAAAGAGATGGGTACCATGGAAGTGATGCTGGTTTCACCCATGCGACCGCAATTGGTTGTATTTGCCAAAGCGGTTCCTTACCTGGTTTTGTCCGTGGTCAATATCAGCAGTATTTTATTATTAAGCGTGTTTGTTTTTGAAATGCCCATCAATGGAAGCCTGGCTTTACTCTTATTGGAAAGTATATTGTTCACACTGGTATCGTTGTCGTTGGGATTGCTTATATCGTCGGGGGCAGAGTCCCAGCAAACGGCCATGTTTATTTCCCTGGTAGCCCTGTTCCTTCCGACCATTATGTTAAGCGGGTTCATGTTCCCGGTGGAAAATATGCCGCTGCCGCTGCGCGTCGTTTCCAATATTGTTCCCGCCAAATGGTATTACAGCATTGTAAAATCGGTTATGATAAAAGGGAGTGGGTTACAGGCGATCTGGAAAGAAACATTGATCCTGGCGGGTATGATGCTGTTCTTTTTGACGATGGCGATCCGGGGATTTAAAATCCGCCTTGCATGAAAAATGTGCAATACTTTAAAATTCAAGGGAGGAAAGTAGTATGAGATCACTTCGTTTTTTGCTGCAAAAAGAATTCAGGCAGATATTCCGGGACCCGGGTATTCTACGGATTATCCTGATCATGCCGGTCATCCAATTGCTCATTCTTCCCTGGGCGGCCGATTTCGAGATCAAAAGAATCAAACTGGCCGTGGTGGATCATGAGCACGGTGAATATGCAAGACAACTGATCAATAAGATCACTTCCTCGGGGTATTTTGTTCTGACGAGTTATAGTAACTCTTATGAATCTTCCCTGAACAAGGTGGAACGGGATAAGGCGGACCTTGTCCTTGAAATACCGGATCATTTTGAAAAAAATCTGATAAAAGATAATGAGGCTGATTTGTTTATTGCAGTCAACGCCATCAACGGGGTGAAAGCGGGTCTGGGGAGTGGCTACCTGAGAAATATTATCCAGGAATATAACCGTGAAATACGATTAAAATGGGTGCAGTTCCCGAGATTCAGCCCCGAAGCACAGATTGATGTAACCTCTTCCAACTGGTATAACCCTTCGATGACCTACAAGTATTTCATGGTGCCGGGCATACTGGTCATTCTCCTGACCATGGTGGGGACCAATCTTGCCGCCGCAAATATTGTCCGGGAAAAAGAGATCGGCACTATTGAACAGATTAATGTGACACCCATAAAAAAATTTCATTTTGTTTTGGGGAAACTGATCCCTTTCTGGCTTTTAGGGTTATTTGTACTAACCGTGGGGCTAACGATTGCAAGAGTTGCCTATGGGATAGTGCCCCAGGGAAGTTTTCTGACCATTTATGTTTTTGCCGCTCTTTATTTACTGGCAGTGCTTGGATTGGGGTTGCTGCTTTCCACTTATTCTGCCAACCAGCAACAATCCATGCTCCTGTCCTTTTTCGTGATGATGGTATTTATCCTGCTGGGCGGACTTTATACTTCTATCGACAGTATGCCGGAATGGGCAAAATGGATTACGAAATTCAACCCGGTCTCTTATTTCATTGAAGTCATGCGAATGGTGGTCTTAAAAGGCAGTACTCTTTCTTAATTTAAATTTCACC
>CAYSIU010000483.1:0-2621 GCA_964431095.1 uncultured Chitinophaga sp.
TGGCACACCCAACAATACAGGCGCCCAGGTATTCACGGTGAAATTAGGCAGCAGTACCTGCACGTTTACGATAACTGTAGCAGCCGCCGATTATTTTCCGAGGACCACCAACAGCAACTGGAGTTACGAATTCAATAGTACCGCAACCGATTCCATGTACAGGAAAGTGATTTCGCCTACCCTCAGCGCTATTGGCTATACCTACAATATTTTCATGCAGGATACCGGGACAGGGCTGGATTCTTCCGGCTATTACCGGAGGAGCGGGGGTGATTATTTTGAGTGGTTTGATGCGGGTGCCTTTATTGGATTCGATCCGCCACCTTTATGGGGAGAATATATCATGTTAAAAGATAACGTGGCCGTAAATACGAATTGGAAGTCCCAGACCTTCAGTGGCTTCATCTCAGGAACTCCTGTCAGCATTCGTTTTACTTATACAGTAATACAAAAAGATGTTCCTATATCTTTTACAACTTCTCTGGGGACTATGAATTTCAACAACGTGATTGTCGTACAGGAAAAATATGAAGGCTTGAATGGGAGTACCTGGCAGGATCTAACGCCTTATTATGGGTATGGGAAAAGCTATTATGCAAGGGGAATCGGCCTGGTGCAATATGAATTTTTTGATGGAACCGGCACCCGTACTGATTTGCAACAACTACGCCGCTACCAGGTATTTTAAATATCCCGGATCTTAAAAATGTTTAAGGCTGCCATTGGCAGCCTTTTTTTTCAACAACTTTTTCCCGGTTCAAGCCGGGTATTTGAAAACGATCCGACTGGCGACTATCAATTACTGGTTGATGATTCCTGATTGCAGCTGTCGACAGCCAACAGAATTCTCAATCATCATCATCTTCTTCGTAATAAGCATCCTCGCTGCTCTTATAATGCTGTTCCCAATCCTTCACGGTTTCATCATTGAGGCATTCAACGATATCGAACAGGACGTCTTTCTTCAGCTTCCATTCCGTGGCTGTCGGGTCGTCAAAGCGCTGGATGAACAGGCAATGATCTGACTCCACGGCCACTTTGAGTAGTGTAATAGGTGAATCTTCTTTTTCCCTTATAAGGTAATAACAACCTGATTCCAGTAAATCATACGAGTACAAATATCCTCCCTTTAAATTATTCTTTAAACTCTATTGACCGGATCAATAAGCAAGAATCTGATAGGTAATAAGCGCAGCTGAAATTGGGGGAATCTAATGGACCAGGTGTAGAATCCAAAATTAGGGGGTTTGGATAATCAGGAAATGTAAAATTTCTGTTTCCTTGAGATAGAAAGGGGAGGACGAGTATATCTCGTTGATTTATAGATATTTAAAGGATCTATAAATATTTTCTGACCTTATTTTATGTTCACCTGACCTCCTGTTAACCACCTGTCTTGCGCGGGGTAGGTCGGGATGAAGCGGTCCGGAATGTACAGCCTAACTGAACATACAGCTATGCTTACATTCTCTTGTGTTTTTCTCAGTTTTCTTTTCTGTATTGGCTTTTTTGTTTTTATTGTTGAAGCTGGCAAATGCAATTGCTGCTACTCCTGCTACCAGCACAAAAGCCACGATCCATCTTTTCATAAACTAAGTTTTAGATATAAAAGATACGACATTTTATCGTTTGCTGACAATATCTTGATAAATGGCAGAAATTACCTTTGAAATGGCGTCCCGGTTTTTTTACGCAGTGATCACTTTTTTTAAATTCACATTTTTATTTCGCAGGTCCAGCCCGCCTTCCAGCACCGATTTCAGGTTAGCCATATAAAATCCCCACCCATTGCCACATTCAACAAAATATTTTTGCTGCTCATTCTCATCATCCATCGGCATTTCCTGACGGAGTTCGCAAATGGTCTCTCCCTGCTCTTGTTTTACCGAAACGGTCACAATACAACCGGCCGTGAAGACAAATTGCAATTGGTCCCATCCATTAGCGGTCAGTATTTCATTCTCTTCAATTGCTGAATCATCGTAACCGAACCAGAGCCATTTGTAGGTGTCACCTGGCTCCGTGTGACTGGTTTTAGATCTTGGCGAACCATTGGCTTTCGTGAACTGGGCCAGTCGGAGGAACCAGCTTTCCAGCCCCTGTTGTGTTGACCACGCATCATAAACGGCTTTGGGGGATGTTTTGATGGGGATACGCCGGGTGAATTCTTTCCAGTTATAGGCAGACATAGATTTATAGTTTTGTTTCTGGAATTAAAATCAGTTTAAGGTAAGATTTTTCTCAAAATGCATAAAAGGGAAGCTGTTTGCCCGATCCATCCTAATTTTGTGATCTTTCTCGTGAAAATCAGAGCGACTCCGTAGCTCAGTTGGTAGAGCTACTGACTCTTAATCAGTAGGTCCAGGGTTCGAGTCCCTGCGGGGTCACGAAGTGATCCAATCCCCCGCAATAGCGGGGGATTTTTTTGCGAAGCAAAACAGGGGTGAGAAGTTTATCCCGATGGCAATCGGGAAGTCCCTGCGGGGTCACGAAGTGATCCAATCCCCCGCAATGGCGGGGGATTTTTTTGCGAAGCAAAAAGGGGGATGAGAAGTTTATCCCGATACAATCGGGAAGTCCCTGCGGGGTCACGAAGTGATCCAATCCCCCGCAATGGCGGG
>CAYSIU010000484.1:0-2613 GCA_964431095.1 uncultured Chitinophaga sp.
GGTCTAAAGCATAGCCAACACAAACATTGCTTCTTCAAGCGGTAAACAAGTCCAGGCCGGTCGGAAGAACTGGTAACAAGATAATATTATTCCGTCGTTTTAGCGTATTTCTTTGTGCACTTACCAATTCGTCCGCCTGTATATACCAGCGTATTCTTACCGGTGAAGAATGGGTGAGAAGTATTGGATATTTCCAGCTTCACGAGTGGATATTCTCTCCCATACTCCCACTTAACGGTCTATTTGGATGCAGCCGTAGAACGGCTAAGGAAGCTGTGACCATTACTCATATCTTTGAAAACAACTAACCGGTAACTACCCGGATGAATTCCTTTCTTCATAACACAATGATTTTAAACTCGGGTTTCTCTGCCATTGCCGCTGACTGCAGTTTTTTGCGGCAACCCAGAAGAATTTGCCCTACTGCTGACTGACAAATTTTGGGGGGCAAAGATAGCCAGCATCGGGTACCTGTCCAAATGAATTTAAACGGGAAATGGGCTCAAAACCCTTCCGAATACTCAGAAAAAAGGCCATTCACTCAAACCCGGTACCATCCACTCAAGTCTGGGAAAACAGTCCGGTCAACTTTCTTATTTTACAATAGAGCTTATCCGGACCGGGAAAGGGTCTGCCCCGGGCCTCCGGGATTCTGTATAAATTTATAGAAACAATGTTTTGATTACCCGTTTGAAAATAATTTCCCTGTTTGCCTTGCTCCCTGGCTTTGCCTTTAGCCAGGATATATCCTTTTCCAACCTGAACACATCCAATGGGCTATCCGATAATTTTATAAAGTCTGTTGTAGTAGATAAAAATGGTTTTCTCTGGATCGGTACCTACGAAGGGTTAAATCTCTACGACGGTTATTCCATAACGACTTTTTCAAGAGACGAGCACCCCGAGATACCCAGTAAGACGATTGTTCACCTGATGTGTGACCGCAGCAATAATGTCTGGCTGGGAAGTAATGAAGGCGCCGCCTGGGTGGATGAGAGAAGAAACTTTCATAGGATCATCCTTGAAGACAACCTGCGGGTATTTCAGTGTGATTTTATTATTGAAACAAAAAGTTATGGACCTGTTCTTTTTACTAATCATGGACAGTTCTTTTCTGATAAAGAAAAAAAGAAGTGGACAAAAATAAATTGGATACCTGTTTCATTGAATATTGATCTCCTGACAGATATATCAAACTATGATGAAGACCGGCTGCTGTTTGGCACACAAACCGGAATTTTCCTGATGGATTATGCGAAAAGGCAGATCATTTATCAACGGGAATATAAGGGCGTACTCAGTCTTTGCCGGGCCGCCGACAACCAGGTCGCCGTGGCCGGTTTCAGCAGTTCGATCGACCTGTTTGATATCAGGGATAACAGGTTAATTAAAAGTTTTGATCTTTCTGCATTCCTAAAGAAAAAAACACCCCTGAACAGCTGGGTCGAGATAAGACCGGCGATCGGCGGGAACCTTTTGTATTCTTCCCGGACACTCGGTTTTTTTATCATTGACAGCGCAGGAAAGATAACGCGGTATACACACGAACCCACGAATCCTTATTCGATAGCAGGCGACCAGGTGCTGAGGGTATTGGGCACGGAGGACGGAACGGTGATCATCGGTACCGAGCTATATGGCCTGAGTACATTTAATATCCTGAAAAAACAGGCAGGGTACCAGAAGTTTTTTACCGATGGCAAAGGAGAATTTTTTGACGGTTATCTGAATGAAATGACACAGGATCCTGATGGCACGTACTGGATAGGCGCTGTGGACAGACTGATACATTGGAACCGGAAAACCAACCTTGCTGAATTTTATAAATATGACTGGGAGACCAGGAATCTTGGTTTTGCGAACCCCGATATCAACAATATTTGCATCGATAACACGGGGCAGATATGGGTCAGCATCACCGGCCTGGGTCCTGCACTCTTTAACCGGGCCACTGGCCATTTTTCGATTTTCCCTGTTCCCCATGATCAAAACCCCTCCCTGCTCGGCCACACCGTAATTGATATATTTAAAGCAGGTGACGGAATGATATGGATCGGCAGTACAACTGGATTATACACGATTCACCCTGTTACAAAAAAAATTACAACGTTTGATAACGATCACCTGTTAAAGATATTTACCGGACAACGGATTAATGGGTTTGTGGAAGATCGCCAAAAAAGGATGTGGATCTCCACCTGGCATGGAATCTATTGTTACGATAAAAAAAATGATACGCTTCTTCATTTTACAAAAAAGGACGGTCTGTTGGACAATATATGTATTGACATGATGAAAGACAGCCGGGATAATATCTACCTCACGATGTATAAAGGGTTTTCGGTAATAAGCCCGGAAGGCAAAATTGCTTCGTACGCAAAAGCCGATGGCCTGCGCTTCGACAAGTCAGATGCTTTCCTGGAAGATAATGAAGGAAAGATCTGGATCTCCAATGCCAAATGCCTGGTTCGTTTTGATCCCGGTACAAAAAAGATGGAAATTTATGACGAACATGAAAACCTGAACAATGGCGGATTTAAGCCCAATAGTTCCTGTAAAGCCCGGGATGGAGAATTATTATGGGGCACACAGAGCGGGATCAATTATTTCTAT
>CAYSIU010000485.1:0-2607 GCA_964431095.1 uncultured Chitinophaga sp.
CTCCTTTTTCCTCTTCTTTATAAAACCGGAGATTTTCCAGTAATAATACTTCACCAGGGCCTAACTTTTTTGCTGCCAGGTAAGCCTGTTCGTCGATACAATCATTTGCAAAAAGAACGGTGATTGGCTTCTGGCTATGGGCTTCTGGCTGCGGGCTTGTCTTGACTGGGGACTGATTCAGCAATTCAGACAACCTCTTTACAAGATGCTTCAACGAATATTTCTCCGAGGGTCCCTCCTTCGGTCTTCCCAGGTGGCTCATCAAAATAACCGATCCCCCATCATTCAATATTTTTTTAATCGTGGGAATAGCTGCTTTCATCCGGGTATCATCGGTCACTTCAAACTGGTCGTTCAGCGGTACATTGAAATCAACCCTGACCAATGCCTTCTGTCCCTTGAAATTGTAAGTGGAAAATTTTGACATACCTGAGATTTTAGCGTCCCGGTTTATGATCGATAACTTTTTTTTGCAATTCGGCTTCTTTGAACAATAAATGACCCGCTACCGTGGCCATTATTTCATCTGTTATGTCATTGCCTCCCCGCAGGTTGCTTCGGATACTCTCCACCGTATCCCCCGGCCCGGATGGGATACCCCACCAGCCGAATAAAAAGGAAAGAAGGATAAAGGGAATTCCCTTTCTCCTGCCGTTATCGCCATTCCGAAGCAGGTAAATCCCTGATTTCCGTTTAAAAGTAACAATTAGTAAAGAGATCGTGAAAGTATAGTAAACAAATCTTGCTCCCTGGTCGGCTTCCCGCTGCAGGTCTTCCGCGGAGAGCCCCCTGATATTCCTGATCTTCATTTCAAATCCGTTAAAAAAATACCGCAACAGGCATTGATCCTTTGTTGCGGTACTATCGTAAAATAATCGATCTTATTTACTGATCAACGTGGCGAAATAATGTACGGTCCTGACCAACTGGCTTACATAACTCATTTCGTTATCGTACCAGCTCACGGTTCTTACCAATTGGGTATCACCCACCGTCTGCACTTTCGTTTGGGTGGCATCGAACAGGGATCCATAATGAATACCGATCACATCGCTGCTCACGATTTCATCTTCAGTATAGCCAAAACTTTCGTTAGCGGCGGCTTTCATCGCTGCATTCACTTCTTCCACGGTCACTTTCTTTGATAGGATACAGGTCAGTTCCGTCAGGGAGCCGGTGAGCGTAGGCACCCGTTGCGCGGTGCCGTCCAGTTTACCTTTCAGGTTCGGTAAAACCAGTCCGATTGCTTTTGCAGCACCAGTACTGTTGGGAACGATGTTCTGCGCGGCAGCCCGGGCCCGGCGAAGATCGCCCTTGGGATGCGGGGAATCCTGTGTATTCTGATCGTTCGTGTATGCGTGTACAGTAGTCATTAACCCATTTACGATCCCAAACTTTTCATCCAGGACATAGGCCATCGGGGCCAGGCAGTTGGTAGTGCAGCTGGCGCAACTGATGATCGTTTCACTTCCGTCGAGTATCTGGTGATTGACATTAAAGACGATCGTTTTCAGGTCGCCGGTAGCCGGGGCGCTGATGACTACTTTTCTTGCACCCGCTTTCAGGTGAGCGGAAGCTTTTTCTTTGTCGGCAAAGAAACCGGTACATTCCAGTACCACATCTACTTCGTGCGTTTTCCAGGGTATCTCGGCCGGGTTTTTCTGGGCATAGATTCTGACAGTTTCACGATTGACTACGATTGAATCTTCGGTGGCTTTGACATCGGCGTCAAAGCGGCCCTGGGCGCTATCGTATTTCAAAAGGTGGGCCAGCACTTTAGGGTTGGTAATATCGTTGACCGCCACCACATCAATTCCTTTCATATCATGGATCTGGCGGAAAACCAGCCGCCCGATGCGACCAAAGCCATTGATGGCAACTTTAACGGTGCTCATTTTCGCAATGATTTTAGATTTTGTCAAATAAGGGTGCGAAGGTAGTAAAAGCTGTGTTTTTAAAATGTATCAGTTTTAAGAAAAATGACCTGTTCAGTAACTGGTTTTCAAAAGCAAAAATCCCGCAGATGATTACCTGGGGGTTGTGGAAAAAACGCGTCATGTAATCAGTACGCCCGCCCGCCGAAGACGGGAGATTAGCTACGCTGATCTCTTTCGCTTTGATTTATCCAAAGCCCTTGCCGCTGAAGCGACAAAGGCATTTGTGGCCCGTAGGAAATTCGAGCCGGGAAATATATTGATTGAAAATCACCTGTTTAGTACTCCCAAAAGTCAAGTATACCAGCCACTATATAGGGAAACCACAAAAAATTCAATTTTTTTTCTGATCTCTGAAAGTACAGCAAATTTGTTCTTCTCAACACCGCCTTGTGAAAAATGAGCCGTCTACGGATTCTTCTGTTGATATTTTTTGTCCTGACAGTCCTACCGAAAGTGAAGATCAATTATCATTGAAATTTAAATGAATTGTAGTATTTTTTATTGAATTACAAGCCGCTGTTTATGACCAGGTTCCAGGAATACCTGTTCTGTACTGTTCTCACGTCGATTAGCTTCGTTGCCTCATCGCAAAAAGTTTTTTTTGAACAGCTCACAACAGCAGAGGGATTGCCCAGTGATTATGTAAACAGTATATTTCGTGACAGCAAGG
>CAYSIU010000486.1:0-2605 GCA_964431095.1 uncultured Chitinophaga sp.
TTCGTTAATTGTCGATTCACCAGCTGCCCGAGTTTCCTGACATCGGGAATGTAGATCTTCTTGCGGGAAATCTTCAGGATTCCTTCATCGTCCAGTTGGCTGATAAATGTAGTAACCGTTTGTCTCGCGCTGCCGATCAGTTTGGCAATGTCATCATGTGTGAGAAAATTAGGGAAGGAATAAGCGGTAGAGGTCCCGTCATACCCTTCCATCATAGCGAGGTTATAAAAGAATGCCAGCAACCGGGATCGAACGTCCCTGTTCAGCATATTGACCAGCCTGAATTCCGCCCGCCGCAGTTTTGCGCCCACCTGTCTGGCATATTTGACCGCCAACTCCGGTTTTTTCTTTAACAGTTTCTCAAAATCCTCGATCGAAAAGGCACAAAGGCTTACATCGCCTTTATAAGCTCTCGCAAATTCCCCATTGAGGTTATTACGTTCCAAGGCGAACTGTCCGAATATCTCCCCTTCCCTGATGATCTCTTTAACGACCTCATCTCCCTTTTCATCAATGTACCCGATCTTGATATACCCGTTTTTGACAAAATATAGTTTATTGAGATGGTGTGAATCAAAATAAATATAGTCTCCCTTTTTTGCTTCAATGAAATGGTGTGCTACATTCAGTTCTTCATATTCTTCGTCACTCATCTGGCACCAGAGGTCATAATTGCGAAGGAGCAGCAGTTTTTCCTGGCCTGTCATTGTATCGGGTTTTTCAATCAGGTATCGGCCACTTCAGATAATTTCTTATAATAATAAATTGTCTTCTAATCGAATAATACCTGGAATAAAAGTAAGCAGATTTATTGAGTATAGGAGGATACTCGCTGGCCATTTAAGCTAACAAAAGTTCAATCATATTTTTCAAGTAACCGGAAATGCCTGTGAGAATTGCTGAGGTATTTCCAGCCTCTTCTGAACGACCAGTAAGGGGTTCCATTGTGGTGATTATAGCGGCTGATCCTGTACAACGCTCTCCAATGATGCAGGATAACTCCGTAGGCTTTCCAGATGCTCATCCCGCAATCATAAATGTGGTTGGGTTCTGCCCCGCAGCCGTTAAATTCAAGCACGAGAAAATTTTTACCTTTTTTCAGGTCTTCGATGGAAGTGGTTTTGATATCATACCTCCCATAAAAAAATTTATCGGTATAATGACTCAATACATCAAACACCTGGTGCAGGTCATCGTCTATCTCTTTGTGGAGGTTCGTGAAATGGGCCCCACGATTGTGGTTACCGGCATAGGACAGGTAGAAAGTTTCTCCTTTAGGTATCACCCTGTTAAACCGGTGCCCATGACGGTGTTCCATTTCCTCCATCCTGAACCGGGCACGGGGATGTGCAAGGACGAGTTCTTTCAGGGTTGATCCTCCGTCTCCTGTTACCTGCAGCAATTCTTTATGGATAAAGCCGCTCACTACACCTCTTTGTTCCCAGGGAAACCGGTAATAAAACACACTCACTTCCACGGGTAAAGTCACCAGGTCCTGAACAATATATTCCACGGGTATTCTTTCATGGTATTTGATCAACTGCTCCTCGTTATCAATTTTCCGGAAAAGGATCCCTTTCATACCCACATCTGGTTTTACAATGAAAGGAAAGGCAAAACCTGCCTCCGCGATTTTCTTTTTTACTTCTTCCAGGGACCAGTCGTGCATTACATAGATGGTACGCGGCACCAGGTGCGAGGGTAACTGGTCGTACATTTCTTTTTTCCCCTCTCCTTCAAACCCGCCAAAAGTGATAGTGGGATTGGAAGAGCTGAAATACCAAAACGACCTGCTGCGGAGACAATACCAGAGCCATACCGGGCCCAGGGGAAAATACAGGACGTAGAAGTTCCATAACTCCCAGTTCGTCACTTTTTGAAAAAATTTCTTGATCCGCATCGGCGTCAACAAAATAAAGCAAAGAATCTCACAATAGGAATGAATTTGCTTTTAGTTTAGATTTGAAACAAAATTACGGGCATGCATGTTCCTACAATGGCCGAGCTGTTTGCGGATGGTCAGCAACCCGAAGTCTTATTTTGGGTAGGTTGTGCCGGAAGTTTTGATCAGCGCGCACAGAAGATCACCAAAGCCTTTGTAAAGATTTTGGATAAAGCCGGTGTTCGTTATGCCATACTGGGCAAAGAGGAAATGTGCAATGGAGACCCCGCGCGAAGAGCGGGGAATGAATTCATGTTCCAGATGATGGCTTACCAGAATATACAGGTACTCAACAATTACGGCATCAAAAAGATTGTAACGGCTTGTCCGCATTGCTTTAATACATTAAAAAATGAATATCCCGAACTGGGGGGCAACTACGAGGTCATTCATCATACCACTTTCCTTCAGCAATTAATTGATGACGGAAAAATAAAGTTGAAGGAAGGGGGTTCTTTCCAGGGGAAAAAAATAACCTACCACGATAGTTGTTACCTGGGTCGCGCTAATGACATATACGAAGCCCCGATAAAGTTGCTGGAAACCCTGGATGCAGAGCTGGTGGAAATGAAACGCTGCCGACGTAATGGAATGTGTGGAGGTGCTGTTGACCCACAAATTTTCTAACAGTAGAAACAGGAGACCGTTAAAGTAAAAGAAGAA
>CAYSIU010000487.1:0-2604 GCA_964431095.1 uncultured Chitinophaga sp.
CACAAGAGGCGAGATATCTTCGACCGGTCCAACTTTGGAGGCATTGTTTTCCCTGCTGGCGACATTGACAACTTCTGCGGCTTTTATCTGATTCGTGGGATCGGTCGGGATGGGATCCTTTGTTTTCCCGTTTATTTTTTTATCCTGCTTATCCTGTAAAGAATTCTCTACTTTTCCCGGCTTTTCCACGTCAATAGCTGCCGGAACGGTTTCCCGGCCAGCTTCTTCCTTTTTTTCATTCAGCAGCAAAGGGGCATTCAACGGAACATTGTTTTGTACCGGCAAGGATTGAGTTTTTGGCTGAGCTGTTATGAATTTCGGGCGGGCCGTTTTATGAATCAAAACGCCTGCTATAATCCCGGTGATAAGAAGACCCGCATACAGAGCCGCTTTTTTCATCTCCGGGGATAATTTTATCGGGAGTCCGCGATGCTTTCGCTGTTGCTGAAGACCACTTATATACATTTCCTTGATCTCATCCAGCGATTTCGAATAGCGGGTCTGCGCCAGCGGCGTGCCTTCCTCCTCAGGGAGAGTAGTTGGATGGAGACTTGCAGAAGTGGGAACCTGCAATGTTTTGATTTGAGTTTCGTTTTTTTCTTCCAGCACCTGGTCTTCATGAGCGGGCATCTGTACAAAGACCCCTTTCTTTTCAGCGAGGGTAAGCGGGGAAGAAAGGACTTTATTAGCCGTCTTTGTTTCAACAGGTGGGGAAAAAGAAAGATCTATAAAAGGTTTCTCTTCCTTTGTGCCGACAAGGGTTTTCAGTTCGTTGATTTCCCCGGGGAAAAGCCAGCGTCCACTCCGGCCCTCCACCCAAACCAGATCATCCGGTAATAATCCGGTACTTTTCAGGTTGGCGAGTGTAAAAGGACCGCTCTCTTTATTCTTGCGCAACAAAACGTAAGTGGCCATTATGAGCTGGTATATTCCTTGCATTTAAACGAAAAATATATGCCATCAACTGTCAAAGGCCTGTTATTATTCAAACCGTTGTGCCCACAAAAAACTAATCCACATCCATTGAAAAAAAAGCCCAAAAAAGGCCTCTTTTTCTCAGGTTTTAAGGGCTGAAAAAAGTAGATTTGCAGACCCATAAAAGGCCCTTTTTTTCAGCCTTTCCCGGGTGCAAAATCAATCTAAAAAGAACCAGGAAAATCAGCGATGGAAGAGCAATTTGAGCCCCAGGAAACACAGGACAGCAACCGGATCATTCCCGTCAACATCGAGGAGCAAATGAAGACAGCTTACATTGACTATTCCATGTCAGTGATAGTAGGCCGTGCCTTGCCCGATGTTCGGGATGGACTCAAGCCGGTGCATCGCCGCATCCTCCATGCCATGAATGAGCTGGGGATCCTGCATAACAGACCTTATAAAAAATCAGCCCGTATTGTAGGAGAAGTGTTGGGTAAATACCATCCGCATGGTGACACGGCTGTGTATGATGCCATGGTGCGTATGGCGCAGGAATGGAATTTGCGTTATACGCTGATCGACGGGCAGGGAAATTTCGGCAACCAGGACGGTGACGGCCCTGCGGCCATGCGTTATACCGAAGCCCGGTTAGAGCGACTGACCGGTTATATGCTGGAAGATATTGAGAAAGACACAGTGGATTTCCAACTCAATTTCGATGATTCAGAAAAAGAACCCACCGTGCTTCCCACCCGGATCCCCCAATTGCTGATCAACGGTTCCAGCGGAATTGCTGTGGGGATGGCCACCAGCATGATGCCGCATAACCTTTCCGAGGTGATCGATGGTTGCATCGCGTTTATAGACAATCGTAATATCGGTATCGATGAATTGATGCAGTATATCAAAGCCCCTGATTTTCCCACGGGCGGTATTATCTATGGCATGGAAGGAGTGAAAGCAGCCATGTTCCTGGGACGCGGCAGGGTAGTGGTCAGGGGAAGATTAAGCGTGGAAACAAAGAGCAGCGGGCGGGAGCAGATCATTATCACGGAAGTTCCCTACCAGGTGAACCGCGATGCACTCACCAACCGCATCGGTGAGCTGGTGAACGAGAAAATGATTGAAGGGATCGCTCATGTCAATAATGAATCCAATAAAAAAGAAGGCACCCGGCTGGTCATCGACCTGAAACGGGATGCGATCGCCAATGTGATCATCAACCAGTTGTTCAAGCTGACCGACCTTCAAACATCGTACGGCATCAATAATGTGGCGATCGTAAAAGGAAGACCCCGAACACTTAACCTCAAAGAGCTCATCCACGAGTTTGTCGACTTCCGCCATGAAGTGGTGGTCCGTCGCACCCGCTTCGAATTGAAAGAAGCGGAAAAGAAAGCGCATCTTTTAAAAGGTTATCTCATCGCGCTGGATCACCTGGATGAAGTGATCAGCCTGATCCGGAACTCGGCAACACCCGAGCTGGCTAAAGAGAACCTGATCAATGCAGGGTGGGGGTTGGACGAGATTCAGGCAAAAGCCATACTGGAACTGCGTTTGCAGCGGCTCACGGGAATGGAAAGGGAAAAGATAAAAGAAGAATATGATGCCCTCCTAAAGCTGATCGCGCACCTCGATGAACTCCTGGCCAATGAAGGCATGCGGTATGACCTCATCAAAAAAGAA
>CAYSIU010000488.1:0-2600 GCA_964431095.1 uncultured Chitinophaga sp.
GCCAGCCCTGGTCATCGGTCAGGTGCCAGTGGAAATAATTCATTTTGTGCAATGCGATATAGTCGATGTATTTTTTTATATAGTCTACCGGGAAGAAATGACGGCTCACATCGAGATGCATGCCCCGGTATTGAAAACGGGGGGCGTCTTCGATCGTGACATAGGGAATGGCCAGCTTACCCGGGTGGGTCTTAAGATGGGCATCCGGAACCGGCAATAGCTGGATCAACGTCTGGATACCATAAAAAACACCTTGTTCATTATCCCCGGCAATAGTAATGCCTTTGTTATCTACCGTCATATTATAGGCACCCGGCAACTTATAATCCAGTCGCTCAAAGTTGAGCCGGATGGTATTCCGGCTGGGGCTGCTCTTGGCCAATTTAAGTTTGAACTGGTAAAACTTTAGCAGGTAATCATTCAGGAAAAGGATGGAATTGTCCATACCGCTTCCTTCCGGCACGATGAGGGTAGCAGGCGTAATACTAAAGCTGGCAGCGTTGGCAGGTTGTTTTACGGACTTTGGCTGTGGGATAATATTGATAGGTTGAGCTCCAGCCGTAAATGCAAAAAGGAAAATGAATACACTGATCGTTGTTCGCATAAAAAGATTTTATCTCATAATCGGTAAAAAAATACTGGATGCATTGTCTGCATCATGATAGATCCGGATCGTGGCTTTCTGGAAATCGCTTTCAACCGCTTCATAGATATTCATGAATTTTTGAGGATTCCTGTCGGCCAGCGGGAACCAGCTGCTTTGAATCTGTATCATCAACCGGTGCCCTTTTTTGAATGTATGCGCCACATCGGGCAGATCGAATTTTACGGTTTCGATCTTACCCGGCTTGAAAGCTTCGGGTTTTTCAAAACTGTTCCTGAATTTGCCCCGCATTATTTCTCCTCTTACCAGCATCTGGTAACCACCCATTGGATAGGATCCACCCGGGGTGCGGTTCGGTTGAGGCATATCATTGGGATACCTGAAATCATCAGGGTAAACATCGATGATCTTAACCACGAAGTCTGCATCGGTGCCCGTGATACTGACTTTAAGATTGGCGGTCACTACACCTGCCAGTGTCAGGTCATCATCGAGCGGGAATGTCTGAAAAGTAAGTACGTCCGGTCTTCTCGAAGCAAAGCGCTGGTCATCGGTCATGTATTCCCTGGTGCGGTTGAAGTGCACGTCTTCGGTATAAGGAACAGGATGGGCCGGATCACTGGTATACTCGGAAAAATTATTTCTTTTTGCAGGCCTGATCCAGGTCAACGCACCATTTTCATCAAGATAAATATCCCTCGGCTGGATCTCTTTAGGCGGCCATTGATCGAATTTCTTCCATTGGTTCTCACCACTGAAAAAAACGGTGGCTTCTGCCAGCTTAGGATCATCCCCTTTCCCTTTCAGGTAATAATTAAAGAAGGGGATCTCGATATTATTCTGGTACCAGAGCGAGGTATTGCTCCCGAACTTTACATTGCCAAGGGAACCCCCGTCGCGGCTCGACCACTGGCCATGATACCAGGGACCTATCACCAGGTTATTTTTTATACCGGGGTTTTGTTTTTCTATCGCCTTGTACAGATTCCAGGCGCCGAAACAATCCTCCGCATCAAAAAGACCACCTACCTCCAGCATCGCCGGTTTGATATTGTACATGGCATTTCTTGCATTCCGCGCCCTCCACCAGTCATCGTAATTGGGATGGGCATAGATATCTTTCCAGAATTGCACGCTGTCTTTCAGGTATTCCATGAGTTTGGGGAGGCCGGCTTCGAGGTAAAATTTATAATTGTCTCTTGTAGGATAATCAAATCCCTTCGGGCCCACCGTGGTAGGTTTAGGTCTCGGTTTACCGAAGCTCGAATAAAAAGCAAACCCATCCATTTGAAAAAAGACGCCGTTGTGATGAAAATCATCGCCCTGGAACCAATCGGTCACCGGTGCCTGCGGACTTACCGCTTTCAGGGCCGGGTGCCCGGATGCTGCCGCCATCGTAGAATAAAAACCGGGATAGGAGATGCCAAAAACGCCAACGTTCCCGTTATTGTTGGGTAGATTTTTCACCAGCCAGTCGATGGCATCATAGGTATCGCTGGCTTCGTCCACATCGGTATTTGTTTTTTTATCTTTTATGAAGGGGTGTATATCTACAAAATCACCTTCGCTCATCCAGCGGCCCCGGACATCCTGGATCACGATGATATAATTCTCTCTTGCATAATATTTCCAGTGACCGCTCCAGAGTGTTCCTTTGAAATCGGGGCCATAGGGCGAGCAGGAATAAGGGGTTCTTGTCATCAGTATGGGATGTTTCTCACTTTTATCATTGGGAAGGTAAATGGAGGTAAACAATTTGATCCCGTCCCGCATGGGGATCTGTTGTTCTAGCTTGGTATAATTATCCCTGATCCAGGCGGAGTCCTGCTGATCGGTTTGCGCTCTCAGGAGAAAGGTCCATAAAAAGAAAACAACGAAGAAGGTTATTTTTCGCATGAATGTGATTTTGAGGGTTTAAATTTACTATTTCCGGTCAACTGTAATGGAACACCTGCCAGATAGGTATTTGCAGTCATAGATTGCAAATTATGCAAAA
>CAYSIU010000489.1:0-2591 GCA_964431095.1 uncultured Chitinophaga sp.
GCACATTGCACATGACAATCGCTTCAAAGCAGCCTGTTCTCAACGGGGTGTCTATGACCTGGCTATTTTCTTTGGGGAGGGCAATGCCTGGCGGCTGGTACCGAACTAGTTTGGGGGTTATCCCTGGGAGCCGGCCACGAAAGCCATACTGCAAAGAGAATCGCCGATCAGTTACGTGCAGAATATTACGACTCCCTATATTATTTTTCACGGGGAGAATGATCGTCGCACGGGCTTTGTACAGAGTGAAGTGATGTATAAAAGTTTAAAGGCCCTGGGAAGGCCAGTGGAGTATGTCCGCCACCCGGGGGCCACTCATGAGATCACAAGAAGTGGTAATAACCGCCAACGAATCGACCAGATGCTCAGGACCTACGAGTTTTTTGAACGCTGGATCAGATAATATGCGTTTACCCTGATTAAAATAACTTAGGATAAAATCCCGCTCAATTTTCATGAATACTCCTGCATTTGATTTTGGTATGATCGGGCTTGGCACCATGGGGCGCAACCTCCTGTTGAATATGGCCGATCACGGTTTTGCAGCAATTGGTTTTGATAAAGACAGCAGCAAGGGGCAGCTGCTCGAATCTTCCGCGTCAGCAGGCACTGTCGTAAAAGGGGTTGATACGTTGCAGGAAATGGTCAGTGACCTGAAGCCGCCAAGAAAACTAATGATGCTTGTACCGGCCGGCCCCATTGTTGACGCGGTCATTAATGATCTTTTACCCCTGCTTGAACCCGGAGATATCATTATTGACGGGGGGAATTCTCATTACACGGATACATTAAAACGAATTAATTCCCTGCAGAACAAGAAAATACATTTTATGGGTATGGGCATCAGCGGGGGTGAACAGGGTGCCCGTACGGGACCCAGTATGATGCCTGGCGGAGATCCGGAAGCATGGAAGCAATTAAAGCCGGTATTGGAAGCTGTTTCTGCGAAAGTAAATGGAGAGCCTTGTGTGGCCCACATGGGCAGGGCAGCTGCAGGGCATTATGTAAAGATGGTGCACAACGGGATAGAATATGCGATCATGCAGCTCATCAGCGAGGTTTATGATGTTTTAAAGAGGGGAATAGGGTTGAACAATGATGAACTCCATTCGGTTTTCAAAAAATGGAATGAAAGAGAACTCCAGTCTTTCCTGGTGGAGATCACGGCGGATATCTTTTTGAAGGAAGACGACCTGACAAAGAATCGCCTGCTGGATATGATACTGGACAAGGCCGGGGCCAAAGGAACTGGGAAATGGACATCCCAGGATGCCATGGACCTCCCCATAGCAGTTCCCGGCATTGATATCGCGGTTGCGATGCGTGACCTGTCCGTTTATAAAGATGAAAGAATAAAAGCGGCCGCGATCTATCGACCGGTGATCAAAACCATCCGGTTAAGCAAGGAAAAATTCATTACACAAATCGAGAATGGCTTGTTGGCTGCCTGCATTATCTGCTATGCCCAGGGATTGGCCATGCTGTACAAAGCCTCCTCAGAATTAGAGATGGAGATCCCCTTGCAGGACGTAGTAAAAATATGGCGGGGAGGCTGCATTATTCGCTCTTCCTTTCTGGAAATAATTACAGCGGCTTTAAAAAAAGACAGGCAATTGTCCAATATTTTACTGAACAAAAAGATAGCTTCAATGGTAAAGAAGAAGCAGGCACCCTTGCGAAAGGTTATTCAGCAAAGCGTTGCAGCGAGGATACCGGTACCCGGGTTGATGAATGCGCTGGGTTACCTGGATTCCTGGTGCAGTGAAAAACTGCCGGTGAACCTGGTACAGGCACAGCGTGACCTGTTCGGTGCCCATACTTACCAGCGAATAGACCGGGATGGGAATTTTCATACGGATTGGGAGAATCACAATAAAACGTGATCATTTATGGAAACACAAAATAAATTGTCCCCCACCATATTGTTCATTTTCGGGGGCAGCGGTGATCTTACCAACCGGAAACTGATTCCGGCCTTATATAATTTGTGGTTGGACGATTATTTGCCTGCAAAATTCACGGTTATCGGTGTGGGCCGGACAAAATTTTCATCCGAAGAAGAATATCGCAATAAATTACTGGAAGGAGTCCAGCAATTCTCCCGTCGCAAAGAAGAGATAGGCGACAAATGGAAAACATTTGCTGAACAGATCACGTATCATGAACTCGACCTGATGGCCGACGATACTTATGATGCTATTAATGACTGGGTGACCAATAAGGCAAAGGAGTGGGGCGTAAAACCCGTACTGATCTTTTATTTAGCGGTGGCACCGCAGCTGGCCCCCGGCATTGCCGGGAAATTATCAGCCCATAAATTATGTGAGGATACTGCCAGCACGAGAATGGTTTTTGAAAAGCCATTTGGACATAACCTGGAAAGCGCTGCTGAACTAAATCAACTGCTTGGTAAAATGTTCAACGAGGATCAAATCTACAGGATCGACCATTATCTTGGCAAGGAGACGGTTCAAAACATATTAGCTTTTCGTTTTGCCAACGCCCTGTTCGAGCCGATCTGGAATAATAATTATATCGAGCATGTGCAGATCACCGCAGCAGAAACCGTGGGCGTGGAAGAACGGGGCGGG
>CAYSIU010000490.1:0-2574 GCA_964431095.1 uncultured Chitinophaga sp.
AAGGAAGGGTAATCCCTCTTGAGTGTTTGAAATATTTCTGACGTAATCCGTAACCGGGTATTGAGCGCGAATACATTAACAAAACTGATCAATGCTGAAACCGCAATGGGTAATGATGCTTAGTAGATGACTGATCTCTTCGGCGATCTGAAAAAAGGGATCTGGTCATAGCGTTCTGCAAAAAAAACCGTTGATGTCTACCGCAGGAATCTTCAGAAATCCTATATCAGCATCCTGGATAACCTTTTGAATCCTCCTCCAACAGCAACTCCTCCCATAGGAGGCGGATTTGGAGCCATTACCCCAATCAATGTTGACAAGTCCGATATTAAAAGTGTTATCAGGGCACACCTCGCGGCATTGAAAACGGAAGTAGTCGGCGCCTCAAACACAATTCCTGATCCGATGACTAAATACCATCTCCAGGATATTGCAAAAAGAATTGATAAAGCCCTGAATCCGAAAGAATAAGGGGTAGTATATACAATACCGCTTAAAAAGAGGTTTTTTTGGGAATATAAGTACTCCTTCAGTCAATTCACTTGGCTGATTGAGGGTATCGTGTTATCTTTGCCCGCCATTTAAAAAATGGAAGTTCTTACTGCAATGGCGCATGATCTTATTTTTGTTTGGATCATAAAGCCGTATAAGATTGGCTGAAGAGGCCCGAAAAAGATCCCCCGGTGGGGAATGCCTCAAGGCTGTCATGACAAAAAGCATAAAATGCCTAAAGTAAAAACAAATTCCAGCGCCAAAAAACGCTTTAAAGTAACGGCGACAGGGAAGATCACTCATCAGAAGAGTTTCAAGCGTCACATCCTGACAAAAAAATCAAAAAAACGTAAAAGGGGCCTCCGGCATGCCGGGCTGGTCAGCAAGGCCAATCTCGATTTCGTGAAACGTCTGTTACGTCTTAAATAAGGATCCAGGATTAACGGAACCACGCTGTCCGTATCCATTTTTACAATTTCAACTTTAAACTTATTACAATATGCCCCGTTCAGTCAATGCTGCTTCCAGCAAGGCCCGCAGGAAAAAAGTCCTGAAACAGGCAAAAGGTTTTTATGGTAAACGAAAAAATGTTTACACCGTTGCCAAAAATGTGGTGGAAAAAGGGATGACCTACATGTTTGTAGGCCGTAAAGTGAAGAAAAGGGAATACCGTTCATTGTGGATCGCCCGCATTAATGCGGCTGTCCGCGCCGAGGGAATGACCTATTCAGCCTTTATCCGTAAACTACAGCAAAAAGGTATTGAGCTTGACAGAAAAGTGCTGGCCGACCTGGCAATGAACAATCCTGAAACCTTCAAAAGCCTGGTGGATTCTGTGAAATAATCTTATCCTTCCTCAAAGACAACTTCATATTTTTTGCCATTCCATACCAGGTAATAACCCCCTGCATCGCCATTATTAATGTCGATGGCATCGGATTTAAGTTTCATTTTATGGATATTGTCACTATCCGAGATGGTTGTTCCCTTTGGTATAGTTTTTAAAACGGTGGTCAGACGATTGCTTTCCTCAATTAAAGCAATCGCTCCCCCAGCGGGTATGATGGCGATCCGTGTCTCCAGTTGTTCATACTCGATCCCCCCGGTGGCCACAAGAGCAGCATAATCCATTTTGTTGTCTCCGTCAAAGTCTCCTTTAATGACCAGCGGCGGCCTGAGTTCTTCTTTTCCGGGTCCCCCGGTATGAAGTTCTTCATAATATTTATCTTTTTTTGCCTCCTCTTCCGTTATCAGGTGCCATTTTCCATTTGTGCCGGCCAGCAGGATTTTATTTAATGAATCCTGTTCGGATGTCATCATACTACTTTTCGTGCTGTCCTGGGTTGTCTTCCCTGTGCTGTCGGGTACCATTTTTACAGAATCCTGCGGTTGCATTTGTTTTTTTTCTTTGCTGCTGTTTTGCCCGCAGGAAAAGCATATCAATGCGGCGAAAAAAGGGATGAAATGACGCATATAGTTAAGTTTTGTTGAATGCAGGCCCCGGTCAGTCGCTGGTCCATATGTTCCTGAAGGCCGATCCATTCCAGTAAATAACATACGAACTCTGTTCAAAAAATTCCACATTGATTCCTTCGCATTTCATTTTTGCTTTGGCTCCTTCTATCCCCTCAATATCTGACTTTGGCGCTATAGAGATCGCCGCGCCTTTTACATCGTCCTTCCACAAGCTAATATTGCCGGGGCCGAGGATAATGGCGAGCCGTGTATCGGCTTTATTGCTACCCCTGACGATTGCTGCAATATCGGGTTTATTATCCCCATTGAAATCCCCTTTGGCGATGTAAGGGTAATCGGGGTTGTTCTTTCTTTTGCCTGCAATAAAATAATCGAATTGATCCTTTGACCAATTGGCCTCCGCATCCGTGATCACGTGCCATTGGTCGCCAAATTTAACTTCGAGCATCTGGTTCACATCCCTGGCCGCGGAAGTAACCTGTCCCGTACTGTCGATCAGCGTCTTTTTTTGTTCAGCGGGATATCTGGCACTGTCGGGAACCGTTTTCAATGATTCGACCCTCGGTCCTGTTTCGACTTGTTTTGACGGCTGCTGACCGCAGGATA
>CAYSIU010000491.1:0-2573 GCA_964431095.1 uncultured Chitinophaga sp.
CTCGCCTCAAATCTCACGTCACACGAA
This sequence comes from uncultured Chitinophaga sp., assembly GCA_964431095.1. GTDB lineage: Bacteria > Bacteroidota > Bacteroidia > Chitinophagales > Chitinophagaceae > JJ008. The sequence continues at coordinate 28 of CAYSIU010000491.1, forward strand.
TCAATCAGCATAACTGAAACAAAATGATCCCGGTGGCGATGGCGGCATTCAATGACTCGGCTTTACCTTTGCCGGGGATCGTGATCCTAACATTAGCCAATTGAAGCAGCTCTCCCCTGATGCCTTTTGATTCATTCCCGATCAGGATGATACCTTCCTGTAATTTTTTCATTGTGCTTATATCCTGCCCTTCCAGCACGGCAGCGTAGATACGAACATCTTTTTGTTGGCTCAACCAGTTCCTCAGGTCCGTATAAAACACTTTTACTCTTGCAATGCTGCCCATGGTAGCCTGCACCACCTTGGGATTATATAGATCGGTTGAATCTTCGGCACAGACGATCTGTTCAATTCCAAACCAATCAGCGATACGGATGATCGTACCGAGATTCCCCGGATCGCGGATCGTATCCAGTACCAATGTGATCCTGCTTTTTGTTGTGATCGACGCATGGCTATCGAATTGCCGGACAATCGCCAGCACCTGGTTTGGCGTGGTAAGTTGTGAAATCCTATCCAACTCCTTTTCGGTTATTTCGGCAACTGTAATTCCAGGACGCAACAGCTTATTATTTTCATTGATCCAGTTTTTTACCGCAAAGATTTCTTTCACTATCGTTGCACGAGTAGTTAACAACTCCGATACGATAGTAGGTCCCTCGGCAATGAACATTCGCTCCTGTTCTCTGAATTTTTTCTGGCCTAAAGTTTGGATATATTTGAGCCTTGATTTAGCAAGCATACCATTTTGATTATCATTTTATGTCAGCCGGCCAGTCATTTATGTATAAGCATCTTCGTACAATAACCGGCACCGGATTGGTTCTTGCAACTTTTTTTTCCTGCACGATCGTAAAAAACTATCCCGCTGACAAGCCTTTCGTTTATAAAACAAATATCAATGTTATCGGCAACTTTACAAACGATGAGAAAGAATCTCTCACTTCCCGCCTGAAGGCGCAATTAGACGACAGCATGCGGTCAAGATCAGTATCCAAGCTGCTCTGGAGTGTCATGAAGCATCCCCCCGTTTATGACAGCGCCAATGCCGATAAATCGCTGATCTTTATGAAAGGCCTGCTTACCTCCCTGGGCTATTTTAAAGATACGATCAACTACAAAGCAGTCATCGACACCGTGGAAAAGGATCAATACCGCACCACGGTCAATTTTGATGTAAAACCCGGCAAAGTACTCCGCATCGATTCCTTCTCCTACAATATCAGGCAACAGGAATTGCAGAATCTTACGGTGGCCAGCCAGTCGGAAGCCCTCGTAAAAAAAGGAGATCCTTTTGCCAAAGCAGCTATTTCTGACGAACTCGATCGGCTGGTCAATCTTTACCGGAATAATGGCTACATGCGTTTTGGACGGGAAGGTTTGATAGGGCTTTGGGATACATTGGATGTATCGTTGTTGAAACCCGCACTCGATCCCCTCGAAGAACTGGAACTGCTGGAAAAACTGAAAAAAAGGAGGGATAGCCTTACCGCTGACCTGGAAATCAGGCTCAGACCTGGTTATGACAGCAGTAAAATCAGAAAATATTTTGTCGGGAACATTACCGTATATCCTGACCTAAGTTTCAAATCCGTCGGGCTCAAAAGCACGGAGAAGATCGTTGATTCAGTCAGAATCGTTTACCACAGGAACCTGTTTAAACCTAAAATATTTCCCCCCAATATCTACCTTCGGCGCGGTGAACTTTATGATCAGCGAAACTATTTTAAAACAATCAATCGCTTTAACCGCCTCACCGCATGGCGCCTGGTCAATATTGATACGCTTCCGCTAAAAGGTCGTAACACGGTAGATTTCATCATCCGGCTGACCCCTGCCAAAAAATATTCTTTTGTAACCAACATAGAAGGTAGCCGGAACCAGACCGCTGTGTCAGGGAACCTGTTCGGCATCGGTATCAATGTGGGTCTCCAAAACAGGAATTTTGCCCGTGCCGCCAATCAATCCAATACCAGTATCCGGTTTGGGGTGGAAACCGGGCGTGACACGGCCACCGGTATTAAATTCATACAAACCCGCCAGTTGAGTATCAATTACAGTATTTACTTCCCGCGACCTATCCCTTTTGTCAAATGGATACCGGAAAAGATCAGGAGCAGTTTCGGAACGCTGCTGTCGTTCAATGCCACGGCCACGGAAAGAAGGGAACTTTACAATCTTAATTCGATCAATGGCTCCTGGGGGTATGAATTTCAGTGGGGAAAAAAGCTGGTGACGTTACGATTCCCCAATATTGAATACTCTTCTTTCAAACCACAACCCAAACTGGATACTATTTTTAAATACAATCCGTCGCTCCGGAATGTTTTTACAGATGGGTTCATTTCTTCCATGCTGGTTGGAGTAAATGTGACAGGAGGCAAGCGAAAACGCGTCAATAATTTTCGTTGCAATGTGGAAATCTCCGGGTTGCTTTCCGGCTTGATCCGGAACCGGTTCCTGGATTCCAATCTTTACCGGTTCCTGAAGATGGAAGCGGAATTTGCCCGCAAGGTTACGATCAGGAAAACAGCGGTCGCGATGCG
>CAYSIU010000492.1:0-2532 GCA_964431095.1 uncultured Chitinophaga sp.
CCACGAATAAGGGCCCTGGCAACTGCAGCGCCTTCATTGCAACAGGAAGTTATACAAAGGATGGGAAGATTGTGATCGGGCATAATAACTGGACTGAGTATATCATCGGCCAGCACTGGAATGTGATCGCAGATATTGTACCCGAAAAAGGAAGTCACATGCTGATGGATTGCATGCCGGGCTTCATTCATAGCGGGGATGATTTTGTGATCACGGATAAAGGGATCCTCATTACAGAAACGACCATTACCCAGTTCAACGGCTTTGATACCACCGGTGTAGCTGAATTTATGCGGGCGAGGAAAGCCGCGCAATACAGCAACAGCATCGACGATGTCGTAAAAATTTTTACTACCGGGAACAATGGCGGCTATGCCAATGACTGGTTGATCGGCGATACCAGAACCAATGAAGTGGCCAAACTGGAGCTGGGTCTGAAAGATTACCGGGTCTGGCGGGGAATGGATACCGCGATGATCGGCTCCAATTTCCCCAGTGATCCGAAATTAATCAAAGATGAAACGGTTTTTGAAGTAAATAATGTTACGACTTCTCCCAATGCAAGAAGAAAACGAATGGAGCAATTGGTCCTGGTTGATCTGAAAGGCAAGCTGGATGCAGAGACCGGCAAACAGGTGGAGGCCGACCATATGGATGCACTGCAAAATGCAAAGGCCAGTAACCGCTGCGTGGTCTGCGGGCATATTGATGAAGATGTAAAGGGTTGTTCCGAATGGGGGCTGGCACCTTATTATCCCATGGGGGCGGTGCAGGGAAAAGTTACTACGGCCGAGCTGGCAAAAGGAATGCAGCTATGGGCACATATGGGTCATCCCTGCGGGCAGGATTTTATCGGCGCGAAATTCTATGCCGCTCACCCGGAATACCAGTGGCAGGCGAAATACCTGGCCAATATGCTTTCCTATCCCTGGACGTTGTTTGCAGCGAAGAAATAAGAGTGAATAAATAATTCAAAATTAAAACCGTTCTTAAACGCTCTGCGTGGTAGGATGGTAAGACCGGGACGGGTGTGAAAAAAGCTTGGTAAAAAAATAATAGTTGATGGCCCGGATCAATTACAAACAATCATTTTTGAATCGCGAGAGCTAACCGATCATGGCTTACAGCTCACTGCTTTTCCGTACCTTCGCCCCCGAGTTTTAAACAACAAATTACTCCCCTTTAGAGGGTCGTGGTATGAAGCATATCAGGAAATTCTGCATCATCGCGCATATAGACCATGGCAAATCCAACCTGGCCGACCGGCTATTGCAACTCACCCATACGATTGGAGAAAGGGAAATGATGGACCAGGTGCTGGATGATATGGAATTGGAAAGAGAAAAGGGGATCACCATTAAAAGCCATGCAATACAGATCAATTATCAGCAAAAAAACGGTTCCGAATACATTCTCAACCTGATCGACACCCCGGGTCATGTGGATTTCAGCTATGAAGTGAGCCGGGCCTTGGCCGCCTGCGAAGGAGTGTTGCTTTTGGTAGATGCCACACAAGGAATACAAGCCCAGACTATCAGCAATTTATACCTGGCTATTGACAATGATCTTGAGATCATTCCCGTGATCAATAAGATCGATATGGAAGGGGCAATGATCGAGGAAGTGAAGGACCAGATCATTGACCTCGTGGGTTGTAAACCGGAAGATATCCTGTATGCAAGTGGCCGCACCGGGGAAGGGGTGGAAGCCATCCTTGAAGCGATCGTAAAAAGGATCCCGCCGCCCGAAGGTGACCCCGAGGCGCCGCTACAAGCTTTGATATTTGATTCGGTTTTCAATTCGTTCCGCGGTATCATTGTTTATTACCGCATTATGAACGGTTCGATCAAAAAAGGTGATAAAGTGAAATTAGTTTCCACTGACCAGGAATATGAAGCAGATGAAGTGGGTATTTTAAAGTTGAAGATGCTGGAAAAACCAGAGGTGGGTTGCGGCGATGTGGGCTATATCATCACCGGAATCAAGAATGCAAAAGAAGTGCACGTAGGGGATACGATCACATTGGCGTCCAACCCGGATCCCGAAGCGATCAAAGGCTTTGAAGAAGTGAAACCGATGGTATTTGCCGGGATCTTCCCCATTAACACCGATGATTTTGAAGAATTGCGGGACTGCATGGACAAACTGCAACTCAATGACGCCTCCCTCACTTATGAGTTGGAAACCTCACAGGCCCTTGGTTTTGGTTTTCGATGCGGTTTCCTGGGAATGCTGCACATGGAAATCATCCAGGAACGACTGGAACGGGAATTTAACCAGACCGTGATCACTACGGTGCCGAACGTGAGCTTTATTGCCTACACTACGAATGGAGAAAAAGTATTTGTGAACAACCCTACCGAGTTTCCCGACCCGGTAAAAACAGACAGGATCGAAGAACCGTTTATCAAGGCGCAGATCGTCAGCAAGCCCGAATATATCGGCAACATCATGACGCTTTGCCTTGGCAAAAGGGGGATCCTGATGAACCAGATCTACCTTACGCAGACCCGGGTGGAACTAAGTTTTGAA
>CAYSIU010000493.1:0-2516 GCA_964431095.1 uncultured Chitinophaga sp.
AGGACAGGAGCCGCTGCGGATCGACAAATTCCTCATGAACCGGCTGGAAAATGCAACCCGCAACAAATTGCAAAGGGCGATCAATACCGGGATGGTGTTGGTGAATGGGAAAGAAATAAGACCCAACTATAAAATAAGACCACTGGATTCCATCATTATCTATTCCGATATGAGTCCGGAGGAAACGGATGTGGTCCCCGAAAACATAGCGCTTAATATTGTTTATGAGGATCCCGAACTGATGATCCTCAATAAACCAGCGGGCATGGTGGTACACCCCGGAAGCGGTAATTATTCCGGCACCCTGCTGAATGGGGTAGCCTATCACCTGCAAGAGCAAAACCCCTCGATCTCGGAGGAACAACTACCCCGGTTTGGGCTCGTGCACCGCATTGATAAAAACACCAGCGGGTTGCTGGTACTCGCAAAAACCGACAGCGCGATGCGTCTACTCGCGAAACAGTTCTTTGACCATACGGTGAAGAGACAATATGTGGCGCTGGTCTGGGGCGATATGGAAAATGACAGCGGCACCATCGTGGCTCATGTGGGCCGTCACCTGCGATTTCGCAAATTATTCGAAGCCTATCCGGAGGGGGAACATGGCAAAGATGCCGTCACCCATTACAAAGTGTTGGAGCGTTTCGGTTATGTAACACTGGTAGAATGTGTACTGGAGACGGGTCGCACCCATCAGATCCGGGTACATATGAAATATGCCGGCCATCCGCTGTTCAATGATGATTTTTATGGGGGTGATAAGATCGTGAAGGGAACCGTTTATTCCAAATACAAACAGTTCGTGGAAAATTGTTTTCAACTCTGCCCCCGGCAGGCCCTTCATGCCAAAACGCTGGGCTTTATTCATCCAACCACTGGCCAGGAAGTTTTTTTTGATACTTCCCTGCCGGATGACATGAAGAACCTGGTGGAAAAATGGAGGAAGTACGCAAGCAATGTCAAATCATAAATATTGAAAGTCAGATAGACTTTTATTTCCGACTCGCGACGGATAAGGTAAAGAATGAAGGTACAAAACCTGAACTATCTGAAAGAGAAAGGGAAATAGCTGAAATGATTGAAAGAAACAGGAAAATGAATGAATTACAAGCAGAATTAAACTTAGCACGAACAGAATTTGAGGCGAAAATCAAAGAAATAAAAGAAAAATATTTTGAGAATGAAAATGGGTTGACAATTCTGCCGGGAAATAATCACCAAATAATTGGGTTTGCTGTTGACTATTCTGCTTTAAAAAAATCTTCTTTTTCATAGACCTTCTCTAACCCGTTTTTACTTAAGAAGCTATCAATATCTTCATACAACATAATATTACTAAAACTGTCATAATAAATAGCAAACACCATCATTTCGTTCCTATTAAATCCAGATAAACCTAATGCAATTTCATTGTTTTCGTTATATGCAAAATGCGTCAAAAATCGTTGAAATGTTTCGCCATAACTGGGCGCCACAACGACATAATTTATTGCATATTGTCCGGGTTTATTATAAAACCCTCGGCCTATTAAAAATTGATAGTGCTTTGCAACTTTGGCCGCATCTTCCATTTTAAAGGTCATAATAGTAGCTTGTTTAGCTACTAAATTACTTCTTTTTCAGGGGCTTCTTTGGGTTGATTAGCTCATTGAGTAGCTGGTCAAATGTGCCGTTTAATTTGAGCTTTTTCTCGTATTTATTCGGCCTTTTCGTTGGCTTGGGAGTTGCCTTTTTTGTCTTTTTCGGGGATGCCATGAACTAACCTTTTGTAAGATAATCTGCCCTCTAAATTACCGAGAAAATTGTAAAATCTGTCTCCATCTTTTTCCTTGCGGGAATTGAACCGGAAATTATGCTCGTTTACATAAGCCTGTAAATGCTTGGGGCTTACTTTGTGATATGTACCTATAATCATACGTTTGAAATGGGAGAAATAGCCCTCAACCGAATTAGTATGAGCAAACCCCCTACCATATTGACCCTTGTCATGGTTTATCTTGAAATGGTTATAGACTTGGGATAAAGGGAAATACATTTGAGATTGGTCAGTTATTACGATTGTGTCGGCCTCTACATTTTCGTTGATCCGGGGAATGATGTTATCCCTTGTTACTTCGGGCAGAACATGGGAGATTGCCTGACCATCCCTTTGTAACATCGTTAATACGGGAGTTTTTAAAAATGGAGAATGAGCCATTTTACCCAATGCTTTTCTTTTAGACTTGTGCATATTGGCAATCTTGCCCCCAACAAATGTTTCATCCGTTTCCACTATCCCCGATAACATCGGACTGTTATTAGCCTTTAATTGCTCCCTGATACGATGCAGCATGAACCAGCCGGTCTTTTGACTAACCCCTAAATTCTTACTTAACTGAATTGAACTAATCCCCTTCTTATGAGAAAGAATAAAATACATAGCCGGGAACCACTTCGTTAGGGGGATATTGCTTGCCTCGAAGATCGTGCCTACGGTTACCTTAAACCTTTTGTAACATTTGTTATTGGCACATTTG
>CAYSIU010000494.1:0-2514 GCA_964431095.1 uncultured Chitinophaga sp.
AGGAAACCGGTCGGCCTTTTTCTCTTTCAGGGTATACTGTGCGATATCAATGTTTTTTTTGGCGATGAGCAGACCCGGGTTACTGTTTTCAATATTCTGCTGGATATCACCCAGCGAAAGCGCCATATTGATCGGGATAGAGTCGCTCACATCGTAGGTGGTGGCTTTATCCACATTCATCGATTGATTTAATTGTTCTTTCAACTGCAGGATCAGTGTCTGTTGCTGGAGCTGTGCAGCTTTTTGCGCATTCAGGTCCACTTTACTCTGCAGTACATCCGGCCTGGCGCCTACTCCGATATCCAGTTTGTATTGTGCCAGTTTAAGCCGTTCATCGCTCAGCACCATCTGCTCTTCCACGGCTTTGAGCTGCTGTTTTTGTCGCACGATATCGTAGTAGTTATTGATGACGGCAGCTACCGTGTTGACAATTTGTTTTTTAATGGTTAGCTCCCCCAGCGTGATCAATTCCCTGGCCTTGTCGCGCGTGGCAAACATTTTAAGACCGTCGAAGAGTGTCCAGCTGAGCTGAACACCCAGGTTGTAATTATTCGAATTGACATTTTTCACCTGGCGGACAGTACCGTCGGAGAATTTCTGTTTCTGGTCGTTTTTGTTCCAGCCACTTGACAGGTTCCCGTTCAGTCGGGGAAAAAAAACCGCATTCCTGAACGAATAATCCAGGGTAGCGACCATGGAATCATTCCGGGAAAGACGGATATCATAATTGTTTTGCAGGGCAGTAGCGATCGCTTCTTCAAGCGTAATGAGTTTTTCCTGGCCGGCAACGACAAGAGGAAATACCAGGGCGCATATCAGGCTAAACCGTTTCATTTACCTGCACTTTCTTTTTGGATGATAAGAAGGAATACATGGCCGGGACCACGAATAATGTCAGTATAAGCGCGAACAACATCCCCCCGATAATGACAAGCCCCAATGGTATCCGGCTTTTCCCTCCCGAACCAATCGCGAGGGCAATGGGCAGGGCGCCCAGCGTGGTCGCAAGGGTGGTCATCAGGATCGGGCGTAACCGGGCCACTGCAGCATCAATGGCCGCGGGGATCTTTTTTTCTCCCTTCCTTCTTTTCTGGTTGGCAAACTCCACGATGAGGATCCCGTTTTTGGTGACCAGCCCGATCAGCATGATAATCCCGATCTCGGAGAATATATTCAGTGTTTGACCGAATAATTTCAACGTGATTACAGCACCCGCGAGAGCAAGCGGCACCGTGATCATGATGATCAGCGGATCGATGAAGCTTTCAAATTGCGCGGATAAAACCAGGAAGATCAGGACCAGCGCCAGCAGGAATGCAAAAGAAGTATTGGATGAACTTTCTGCAAAGTCCCGCGACGCCCCGCTCAATGCAGTGGAAAAAGAATCATCCAGCACTTTGGCGGCGATCCGTTTCATTTCAGTGATCCCGTCGCCGATCGTTTTCCCCGGTACAAGACCCGCGGTGACCGTTGCACTCTTGAACCGGTTGAAGTGATAGATCGTGGGAGGATCAGCCGTTTCTTCCATATGCACCACGTTGTCCAGCTGTACCAGGTCGCCTTTGCTATTCCTGACATAAAACGATTTCAGGTCAAGCGGTTCATCGCGGTTGGAGCGGTCTACTTCCCCGATAACCTGGTATTGCTTGCCATTCATGATGAAATAACCGAAACGTCGTCCGCTGAGGGCCAGCTGGAGCGTGTTGCTGACATCAAGAACGGAAACGCCGAGTTCATTTGCTTTCAGACGGTCGATCGTTATCTGTAATTCGGGCTGGTTGAATTTCAGGTTCACGTCGAATCCCTGGAAAATCGGGCTTTTGCCGACCTCTTCCATGAACTTCGGCACTTTTTCTTTCAGCTTATCAAAATTCAGGTTTTGTAAAACGAACTGTACCGGGAAAGAACCTCTTCCTCCCAATCCCACCGAAATGGTTTGTTCCTGGACGGCAAACACCCTGACGTTGGTATAACGTTTGAACATCCGGCTCATTTGCTGGGCAACCTGGTCCTGGGAGCGTTTCCTTTGCCCCGCGTCCACCAATCCCATACTGATAAAGGATGCGTTCGATCCTCCGCCTCCAAAGCCAGGGGCAAAAGCAAGGACCACATTTTTTTCCGGAACGGAATCGAGCAACTGCTGGGTGATTTCATAATTGACTTTATCCGTGTAGTCAAAATCGGTTCCTTCCGGTCCCGTAATAATTGTTCGTACGCGGATGCGGTCTTCCATCGGGGCCAGTTCAGGTTGAATGTTTTTACCGATGAAATAAATCCCAACGCATCAGATTGATCTTATCCGGCCCCATTTTGCCAAGTAAAGCGCTACCGCCCTCTGGCGGTGCGCAAACCCCGTAGCGCCAATCAAATTGGTCGAAGGTTGCGGGGCTCCCCTTGCCTTTCCGACTGGTCTGGCAGCGTCCGAGATCGACGAATAGAATCCCGCCGCAAATCCAGACAGCGTCGGGAATGTCCGCCCCCCGCGGAGGACGCTTCGACGCCTTTTACCCCCGC
>CAYSIU010000495.1:0-2514 GCA_964431095.1 uncultured Chitinophaga sp.
TCCTCCAGGAAATCAGTACGATCGTCGGGGGGGAGTTCGTTCAGCAGCGAAGCCGTGATGTTGGGAGGTAATTGGCGGATGATCCTCCTTTGCACAGCGTGCTCCAGGATCTTGAACACACTCGCCGCCCGGTTGATGGACATATGCGTGATGATCTCCGTTTCCTGTTCAGGGAATTCATCCGCCAGTTGTGCTACATCACTGATGTTCTGATCATCCAGGAAAGCACGGATCTGCTGTTCATCACCGATCTGGATAATGTCTTCAAATTGTTGCTGCAATGTGATTGGTTCCTGCTCCTGCGACATGAGGCAAATGTACGTTCTACGATTTTGCGGGTGATGAAAATATGGTTATGATATTTTTTCCCTTGTTGCACTGCTGCATGATTATATTTTTGAATGGGGCAGGAACAAGGAGCAATGCTGTATGGCTCCGGGCTATATACCCGTTTACAATCATTCCCACCGGAGCAATTGTGAGTACGATATGCCTGCCCGGCAGCCTGTACATAGAATTAACCGTGACCTGGGTCGTTCAAGCGGGGATTTTCCCAGCCAGCTGATTGGTATCCGAACCATTAGACGCATCGAAAAAGGAGAAGAATTATTCATCAATTACAATGGCAACTGGAACGATGACAAACCGGTTTGGTTCGATCCAAAATAAAACCGTTCCGCAATGGGCGGAACGGTTACAATAAAATAGTTGAATCCGGTTATTGGAAAACGATCTGTCCTCTTATTTCTCCGCCGGGATAATTCGTAGTATGGATATTCATATAATACATCCCGTTCAGCAGGTCGGCTTCTTTGATTATTACCCCATCTATGAGGCAGGTGCCGGTGAGGCTTCCTGATTTTGCATACGTGTATTTGCCAGCTGTTTTTTGCGGGTAGATCGAATTGGAAGGTGTTACAATGTTTTGTACTACCCCGGCTGCATAACCGAGCGGGGCCAGGCCATGGATATGCATGAGCATGACCGAATCGGTGAGACCCGACCAGGTAACGGTATAACTCAGGATGCGGGTTTCTCTCGTATAGAAAACATCCAATTTCCCGATGGCAGGGGATGGGTTGCCGGGGATTTCATTGGAACCGCTCATTACAATACCCGTTTTCTGGAAATCGGTGGTCTTTTTCTTTTCTGCATTGGGTTCGCAGGAACTGATTATAAAAAGGAAAAAAGACAATACAAAAGTTAGGGCAGTTAGTTTGGTCAGCTTCATAATGCTGTGATTTGGAGTAAAAATAAGAAGTTTTTGCAAATGACCATATTTTTCAAAAATTGGTCAGAATGCTGTGGGTAAACTGTTAGGAAGGCTGAATGCAGGGCGATAACCCGGGTCTTTTTTAGCCTTATCTTGAACTGGTAATAATTTTCTATGACCGAACTGACTGCCAGGGGTCGTTCCCGGATCAACTCCATTGATATACTGCGTGGAATGATCATGGTCATCATGGCGCTCGATCATACCCGTGACCTCTTTCATAAAACGGTGGTGGAGAACGGGGCATCTGTGGCAACCAATCCTACGGACCTGGCTACTACGACGCCGGTCCTGTTCTTTACCCGCTGGGTTACCCATTTTTGCGCCCCCATTTTCATTTTTCTTGCCGGCACTTCTGCCTACCTGATGGGATTGAAAAGAACGAAAACAGCACTCAGCATTTTTTTGATCAAGCGGGGGATCTGGCTGGTTTTCGTAGAAATAATTATTATCAGCTTCGGATTTACATTCAATCCTTATTTCAATTTGATTGCTCTTCAGGTGATCTGGGCGATCGGGGTGAGCATGATCCTTCTTGGCCTGCTGATCCGGCTGCCGTTGAAAATCCTGTTTTTCATCGGTTTTATTATTGTTTTCGGTCATAACCTGCTCGATTACCCGGGCATCAACAAGGGACTACAAGGAGGTTTCTTGCCCGACCTTCTCTATTTTTCCCAATTTTCCCTCTATCACATTGATCAAAGCCATGTGATCTTCATCATCTATGCTTTTTTACCCTGGACCGGTGTTATGTTGCTGGGTTATTGCTTTGGGAAATTATTTGCGCCTGCTGTCGATCCGGGTTGGAGAAGAAAATGGTTATTATGGATGGGATCGGGTCTCCTGCTTTTATTTATTATTCTTCGTTTCATCAACAGGTATGGCGATCCGGTTCCCTGGTCAGAACAATCGAGGGGAAGTCTATTCAGTTTCCTCTCTTTTATCAATATCAATAAATATCCTCCCTCGCTCGATTTCTTAAGCCTTACAATTGGGGGTGGAATGATCATGCTGGCCTTGCTGGAAACGGTAAAAAACAAGGTCACTGAATTTTTCCGCGTCTATGGGAGGGTCCCGATGTTCTATTATATCCTGCATTTTTATATCATACACGTGCTGGTAGTGATCTTTTTCTTTTTGCAGGGTTACCCCCTGAGCCGCGTGCACGATCCCCAGAGTCCTTTCTGGTTTCGCCCTCCTGAATTTGGGATCCAGCTATCTGGGGTATATCTTCTTTGCGT
>CAYSIU010000496.1:0-2492 GCA_964431095.1 uncultured Chitinophaga sp.
GGATGAACATAAGAGAAACGGTAGAACAATGGACCGGCATTAAGGTTTCCGTGGGTGTGGCGCCAACAAAAGTGTTATCCAAAGTAGCCAATCATTTAGCCAAAAAAAATAAAGCCGCCACCAATTGCGTGGTAGTGCTGGATACACAGGAAAAAATTGACAAAGCATTACAAGACACACCCATTGGTGAAGTGTGGGGCGTGGGATATCAATACGCACAAAAATTAAAAGAGATGTGGGGGATTTATGATGCCTTGCAATTGAGAAACCTGAGTGAGGAATTTGCCCGGATACAACTCGGTGGAGTGGTCGGAGCCCGGTTGATCCGCGAATTAAAAGGTATCGGGTCAAAAGAAATGGAAGAGGAGCTGGTGAATAAAAAAATGATCGCCACGACCCGGATGTTTGGCAGCCCGGTGGGTGATATCAATGATATAAAAGAAGCGGTGGCCACTTATACTTCAAGAGCGGCAGAAAAACTGAGGCGGCAACAGGGTGCGGCCCGGATCGTGAGCGTTTTCGTCGTGGCAAAAGAAGAAGATCACTCTGTCAATTTCAACCGGGGCGCCACACATAGCCAGCAGGCAACCCTGCCGGCGGCCACCGCCTTTACCCATGAGCTGATCAAACCAGCCGTGGCCCTGGTGGATGTGTTATACAAAAAAGGGACCTTGTATAAAAAGGCAGGCGTGATGCTCAGCGGGATCGTCCCGGATCTATCCATACAGGGAAACCTGTTCTTACCGGAAGCTAAAAACTGCGAACGCAAACTCATGGATATGATCGATAATATCAATTTCAGCCAGCGGAACGATGTCCTGAAATTTGCCGCCAGCGGAACGACCCGGGACTGGAAAATGCGCCAGGAGCTGCGCAGCCCGAGATATACCACCCGGTGGGAAGAATTATATGAAATCAGTTAATCAAATAATTCTTTTCGCCGGGGTTTATTGGCCGGCAACGAACTGCCATCAATGAATTTCGGTTTTACCAGGTCCAGGCCGCATTCCTTATTCATCTTGTCCACGAGGTACACGGTCAATTCAGGTGAAGTGGCTTCATCGTGCATGTGCATAAAGAAATACAATTCTTCTATCCCTTTATCCAGCCAGTATTTCATCCTTTGCACCCAGGCATCAATTCTTGCGTTGTCAGTAGCGTGCAGGCTGTTACCCACATAGCGGATAAATGTTTTGGGAATGGTAAGATACATGTGGGCACAATCCCTTCTACCGGCCGTGTCGGTGATAACCACCCCCATATTATTTTCCCGGAGAAACCCGAACAAGGTCTCTCTTTCTTTTTCCGTGGCAAACCAGCCCGGGTGACGTACTTCAAGGAAAAACTGCAGGTCGGTTGGTAATGATTTCAAATAAGTGAAAAGTTCATCCTTTCTTTTAGGAGAAAAGCGGTCACTTACCTGCACGAAAATGGGGCCGAGATGCTTTTCAAAAGCAAGAACTCCTCTTAAGAATTCAGTTGTTAAAAAATCCTTCCCTTTCAGACTTCCCCGGTGTGTGACTCCCTGGTACATTTTAGGACAAAACTTAAAATCCCTTTCCCCTGCAATCGCTGCCCATTTTTGAATTCCGGCTGGACCATATATTTTATAGTGTGTGGCATTGAGCTCAATGGAGTTGTAATGATCCACATAGTGTTTCAAAAAATCCTTTTCCCTTGTTTTGGGTGGATAGATCTTACCCACCCATTCCAACCGGCCCCATTTGGCACAGCCAACATATACTTTCGCTTTTGTACCTGGTTCAGCTTTTTTGACAGTAGATCCTGATGACAATATTTGCCGATTAAAAGCAGGTTCCGGCGGTAAGCTGAAGTCAATAGATTCCAATTCTGTGACCGGCACACGACCAAACTCCATAGACGATGGTTGTTCTTTCAAATCTACATGAAATCAAATATTGCCTACAGGTCAGCAAATAATGATGTGTGAGTATTCAGTATTTTCTTATTAACGTTCCACTGCTGCTAAGCATTTCCTACTCCCTTATCACTGATATTTTTTATATAAACTGTACAATACTTTTTCAGCTATGGGGGTCATCCTTTTAGTGGTATCCTGCAGGAAATGTCTTTTAAAAGCCACAATGGCGTCCGTGCTGTCTTTGATATCAAATCCAACGATCCTGATCGCGGTGAGGTAGTCAAAATTCTCCGGTACCTGCACATGAGTCGTATCATTCCACCAAAGCCCGAATCCTTTTTCACTTAATAATTTCCAGGGGAATCTCCAGTTCGGATCATTTTTTCGGGTGGGGGCAATGTCTCCATGCCCGATAAAATTGGAGGTGGGAATGAAATAAGCTTTTTTCAGCCTGTCAAGCAGGATCAACAGACTATTGATCTGTCTTTCGTCAAAGGGTTCAAAGCCGTTGTTGTCCAACTCGATCCCGATCGAAGAAGAATTCAGGTCGGTAGTGTTTCCCCAACGGCTTACCCCTGCCTGGTGCGCCCGCAACAGGTCGTTAACCATT
>CAYSIU010000497.1:0-2490 GCA_964431095.1 uncultured Chitinophaga sp.
GTTTGCGAGCTGGTTCGCGAAGCTGAACAACCAGTTCAAACTCCCGAAAAATTTCACTTTGCAGTTGTCCGGTGATTATACCTCTAAAACGGTGTTACCGCCGGGAGGCAGTGGCAGCAGCGGTGGGCGCGAAGGGGGCATGTTTGGTGGCGGCCGTGGCGGTGGATTCGGGCAGACCACTACTTCCCAGGGTTATGTACGGCCCAGCTATTCCGTGGACGCGGGTCTGAAATTCGATTTCATGAAAAATAAAATGGCATCGCTGTCCCTCAACATCAATGACATTTTCAGGACCCGCAAGCAAAGCGTTTATTCCCAATCACCTTATTTCACGCAGGATGTTTTCCGCCGGCGCGATCCCCAGATCCTGCGTCTTAATTTCAGCTGGAGGTTTGGCAAGTTTGATCCCAACCTGTTCAAGCGCAAGAACCAGAAGAACCAGGACAACGGGACAGATATGATGAACAATATCGGGCAATAGCCGTCAATGCTGAATGCCTGCCCATACCGGAAGATGTGTTCAGGCGTTGTGAATAGTCTATAGTTCCTGTTAGGTTATGGAACCATATCAATTCATTCAGCTTAACACCGGTAGTAAATGATTTTTCAAGGTTAACCGTCTATTCATCTGCTTAGACCAGGCTCTTAATATTTTGAATGCATAAGAAATTGTTCACTCCCCTATTGGCCATTCGCTATTGATGAGCTGCCTACCAGCAGGCAAGTTCAGCATCCCATTGCTTATATTTGATGCCTATGAGTTCCTCTCTGAGATTTGCGATCATCGGTTGCGGTAAAATAGCTTCGAGGCATGCCACGGAAGCTTCCAAACAGGGTCAATTGGCGGCCGTTTGTGATATTGTTCCGGGAAGGGCCGAGGCCATGGCAAAGGAATTTAAGGCAAAGGCTTATTATAACATTAATGATCTGCTCCAGAAGGAAAAAGGAATTGATCTTGTTGCTATCTGCACCCCTAACGGACTGCATGCACAACAATCCATTATTGCATTGCAATCAGGCAGCCATGTGCTCTGTGAAAAACCGATGTGCATTACCGTAGCCGATGCAAAAAAAATGATGACAACGGCCAAAGAATGCAACAAAAAATTATTTGTCGTTAAATCGACCCGTTACAACCCCGCTTTGGCAGAGCTGAAAAAAATGCTGGAGGCCAAAAAACTGGGGACTGTTTATAGTTTCCAGTTGAATTGTTTCTGGAACAGGCCCCCCGCCTACTATTCCAGCTCATGGAAAGGAACATCGCTGGATGGGGGTACTTTATATACGCAATTCAGTCATTATATTGATGCCCTGCTTTGGTTATTGGGCGACATAAAAGCAATATCCGGCTTCAGGAAGAACTTTGCCCACGGGGGCATCATTGAATCGGAGGATACGGGAGTGGTGGCGCTGGAAATGGCGAATGGCGCAACCGGCGGACTCAACTGGTCTGTCAACTCCTTCCAAAGGAACATGGAAGTTTCACTGACGCTCATTGCAGAAAAGGGAAGTATCCGGATCGGTGGTGAGTATATGAATAAGATCGAGTACCAATTGATGGAGACCTCACCGCTTGTTGTGCCGGAACCCGGCGCTGCTAACCATTATGGTTTTTACCAGGGTTCAATGAGTAATCACGATAAAGTATATGAAAACCTCGTAAAAGCCATTCATGATAACGACCATCCTTTCACCCATGCCGCCGATGGGTTGAAAACCGTAGAAGCGATCGAAAGAATCTACAATTCCGTTTCTTTGTCATGAACCTGCCTGCATGCGGAAGAGAATCTACTTTACCGTTACCAATGATCTTTCTTTTGACCAGCGGATGCATCGCATCTGTAATTCACTGGCGGAAAATGGTTATGAAGTGACGTTGGTGGGAAGAAAACTTCCCGGTTCGCCCCAATTGCAGGAAAAAAAATTCCGTCAGGAAAGGATCCGTTGTTGGTTCAATAAGGGCAAATTATTCTATTTCGAATACAACCTGCGGCTCAGTGTGTGGCTGCTTTTGAAAAAAATGGATGCCATCTGTGCCATCGATCTGGATACCATCATCCCCTGCCATACGGTTTCATGGTTCAAGCGGATCCCCCGGGTATATGATGCCCACGAGTTGTTTACCGAATTAAAGGAAGTGGTAACAAGACCCGGTATACAAAGAACATGGAGACGGGTCGAAAAAAGATGGGTCCCCCGTTTTCAATGGGGTTACACTGTAAGTGAAAGCATTGCTGAAGAATTTCAGCGACGCTATGGGGTCAGGTACAAGACCATCCGCAATGTACCCCTGCTAAAAGAAAAGGGAAGTAACGGAACGGTTGAGAAATTTATCCTTTACCAGGGAGCCGTCAATGAAGCAAGGGGCTTCGAATACCTGGTCCCGGCCATGCAATGGGTGAACAGCCATCTGGTTGTTTGCGGTGACGGAAATTTTATGTCGCGACTAAAAAAACTTATAACAGAGCATAACCTGGAAGATAAAATTGA
>CAYSIU010000498.1:0-2489 GCA_964431095.1 uncultured Chitinophaga sp.
TCAAATGATATGGGGAAAGGATACCGCGAGCAGACCAGTGATCGCAAGAATATGTTTTCCCGCCATGGAGGTGATTTTAAGGGAATTGAAAACCATCTTGACTATTTCAAGGAGTTGGGTGTTACTGCTTTGTGGCTTACACCTGTAATTGAAAATGATATGCCTCTCATGCACGAACAAAGTAATGATGTAGCCGGCTATCATGGATATTGGTTCACGGATCACTATAATGTGGACAAACGCCTGGGCGGGAATGAGGGGTATAAAGAATTCTGTGACCTGTTGCACCAATATGGGTTGAAAGTGATCCAGGATGCAGTTTACAATGATGTGGGCGATCATCACTGGTTCGTGCTCGATCCGCCCATGAAAGACTGGCTGAATAATTGGAACGGCTTCCAGGGCACTAACCATCGCGAAGAAGTGTTATTTGATCCTCATGCATCAGCCTATGACCGGAAAATATTGTTCGATGGCTGGTTTGTTCCGCATCTGCCAGACCTGAACCAGCGCAATCCCTATGTGGCCAATTTCCTGATCCAGCATGCCATCTGGACCACTGAAGAATTCGGGATTGATGGCTGGCGGGTGGATACCTATAAATATTGCGATGAACAATTCCTGAATACTATCAATGCCGCATTGGAAAAAGAATTCCCCGCCATTACTGTATTCGGTGAAGCTTATGTGAATTCTGTAATGGGAAACGCGTATTTCACCCGGAATACGATCGACACCCGTTTTAAACACAATGCGGAAGGTGTTTTGGATTTTGAGACCTGCTTTGCCATGCAGGCCGGCCTGAACGAGTCCTTTGGATGGACCAATGGGGTCAATAAACTTTATATGACCATGGCACAGGACGTGCTGTATAAGGACCCGATGAACAATTGCATCTTCCTCGATAATCATGATATGGACAGGATCTTCTCCACGGTGGATGAAGACTGGAAAAAATTACGAATGGGAATCAATTGGCTGCTTACGCTAAGGGGCATACCCCAGCTTTATTACGGGACCGAAGTGTTGATGAAGAATAAAAAAACGTTTACGGATGCCACCGTGAGAGAGGATTTTCCGGGTGGCTGGCCCGACGATAAATCAAAAGATAACCGGTTTACGAGGGAGGGCCGTAGTGATAAACAAAATGAGGCCTTTGATTATGTGAGCCACCTGGCTCATTTCCGGATGGGATCCCCGGCTATTGCGAAAGGAAAGATGATGCAATTCCTGCCGAAAGATGGATTATATGTCTATTTCCGGTACGATAATTCGCAAACCGTGATGGTCATCAGCAATACCGGTACTAAAAATATCCGTCCCAATTGGTCGGTTTATGATGAAAAAGTAAAGGGATTTTCTCAAATAAGGGATGTGGCCACCGGCAAGGTCATGTACCTGGCAGATCTCACCCTTGAACCCAAAGAAAGTTTTGTCTTCGAATTACTGAAATAATGGCTTCTAAAAAAAAAGATACTCCCCGGAAGTCTGCAACAAATCCTAAAAGGGCAAAAACTAAACCGTCTCCTGCCCGTAAAAGCCTTAAAGAAGTTCCCGCTAAAAAATACGAGGAAGAACATTTCGTTGATACCTCGAAACCTGTTTGGAATTACTCATTGCTTGGCAGTGAAGATGTGAACAATTTTCAAAACGGTACCCATTATCGTTTGTACCAGAAATTCGGCTCACATTCCATACAGGTAAATGATGTCTGGGGCATGTACTTCTGTGTATGGGCACCCAATGCCACCGCTGTTTCAGTAAAGGGGAATTTCAATCACTGGAAAGATCAGGAACATGCATTGTATCCCCGCTGGGACAAGAGTGGTATCTGGGAGGGATTTATTCCCGGCTTCAAACTGGGGGAAGTGTATAAATATCACATTGCCGGTTATGCGAAAAGAAAGCTCGACAAAGGCGACCCCTTCGCCAATTTCTGGGAAAAAAGACCTCATACGGCCAGTATCACCTGGGATATGTATTATGAATGGAAAGATGAACAATGGATGCGGAACCGGAAAAAGAACAATTCACTCAACGCTCCCTGGAGTGTATACGAAGTTCACCTGGCGAGCTGGCAACGCCCGGATAAGCAGGATGAAGAAAGTTACAACACCTACGACGAGATCAGAGAACGGTTGGTCCCCTATGTGAAAGAATTGGGTTTTACACACGTGGAGCTAATGCCTGTGATGGAACATCCTTTTGACGGGAGCTGGGGTTATCAATGCACCGGGTATTTTGCCGCTACATCAAGGTTTGGGGACCCGCAGGGATTGATGCGGCTGGTGGATGCTTTTCACCGGGAAGGGATCGGCGTGATCCTGGATTGGGTGCCTTCGCATTTTCCGCATGATGCGCACGGGCTTTTTATGTTTGACGTTACACATACCTATGAATTTTCGGATATGCGGAAAGGCTTTCACCCGGACTGGAACCGCTATATTTTTAATTACAAAAAGGAAAAGGTAAAATCTTTTCTCTTCAGT
>CAYSIU010000499.1:0-2472 GCA_964431095.1 uncultured Chitinophaga sp.
TTTTCATCTCTTTATCTTTTTAAAAAGAAGCAATATGAAAGCCTTACCATCCTTTTCATTAACAGGATTCCTGTTTTTTATTCATATAATAACCCAGGCGCAGAACTGTACGCTTACCTGTCCTCCCAATATGGTCGTGAAGGCAGATAGTGGAAAGGAAGGCGCCACGATCAGTTTCCCTGCTGCAAAGACGACTGGCAATTGCGGCACGATCAGCTATTCTCCTGCCTCAGGCTCTTTCTTTCGCCTGGGATCTCACAGCGTTACCGTCAGCACTTCTTCCGGTCAAAAATGTGCCTTCACCATTACGGTGACGGACAATGAACCACCGGTTTTATCAAAAGTGACCCTTTCTCCAAAAAGATTATGGCCGGTCACCAATAAAATGAAACGGGTGGCCGTGAATTATACAGCTTCGGACAATGCGGTGGAGGTTAAGACAACGGTGACGGTCAGCAGTAATGATTTCCAGGCAAACAACCAGGACTGGCAGGTCCTCGATAATCACCAGGTGCGATTGAAAGCGGCCCGTCTCCCGGGCGGAGCGCCAAGGATATTTATGATTACTGTTATGGCTACTGATACTGCGGGCAACATAACAAAAAGAACGACCAGTATCGCTGTTTCAAAAACCATGACTCCGGTTGAACCAGCCAAAAATTGAAAAGACGGGAAAAAACACCTTGGAAGAAATCGTTCGTGAAATCAGTCAGAAAAAAACCCTCCGGTGGAAACCGGAGGGAACAACTAAAAAACACTAGCTAAATGCTCAGTGCCCGCACAGGATGCCCGGGGCGGACGGGGCTTCATTGGAACGAACGTCCTTCAGTCCCGTTCGGTCATGATCCGAACGGAACAATTTGTTAATCGGGTTTCTTCCCGTCTAAGAATGTATTAATGGTGCTGATCTGTGTTTGGTTATTCTGGTCTTTTTTGACCTCGTAATTGCTGTAGAAATTCTCGACCTGGGAATCGGTTTGTCCCGCCGATGGATTGTTGTACAATTCCATATTGCGGCGGATATATGCCGGCACAGTTTCAAACTCATTATTGGGGTCAGCAGCGTTAATATTGAAAGACAAATTCCGTAATTTGTTCAACCGTTCCGCCGCCCTACGTTTTTGCTCTTCGGTTTCGTCCCGCAAAGCGGGATCCTCAACCTCGGTGGACAAAGGTTCCCGATTGCTATCGGGATGAGCCTGATGAGCCAACGGCATATCCGCCGCCGGAATGTCATCCCTTTCTACCAGCTGCATTTGCAAGTCGAGGAGTTCTTCCTCTTCTTCGCTGGCAGCGATGGGTGAAGGGACCGGTTCTTCCACAGAAGGTGTTGAGGTGATTTCCTCTGCTTTGACTTCTGCATAGATATTGGATGGTCTGGCCAGATAACCTCCCGACCCCGCCGGCGGGGTGGGCGTTGTACCACTGGTACTATTTTTTATGTTGAGGATTAACTCAACATCCGTTTCTTTGATGACAGGGGGAACGGAAGAATTTTGTGATGCCGAATTTATACTACTGGTCTTTTCCGCAGTTGACATTTTGCTCACAGTATTTATACCAGTTGCTTTTGCCGTAGTATTACTAAGTATTTTCCCAGTGGTTTGACCTGGGGGTGGTTGTAATTCGAAATGAACAATGCTTTGTTCCTGTTCTTTCATATCGGTTATATCAATGACCGGTGTCTGCAGCAGCGGCAATTCCTCCACTAATTTTGGCGTCAGGTAATCTTCGCCCGTATTGGGTTTTGTAGATTCTTTCGCGCTTTCAGTTTCTTTTACTTTTTCATTGATCTTTTCCGCATTGCCGTTGACCAGCCCTGCAGGTGTTTCCTGCGCCTGGCCCAATATCATTACGATCTTTTCTTCCTGTTTCGGTTCCTCTTTTTTCGGGAGAGGTTTTGTAAAGGGGTCTTTGTGTTCAAACCCGGTAGCGATGAGCGTAATGCCGAGCTTATCCCCGAGGTTGTTATCATAACCCATTCCCAGGATCACATCCGTATTCTCACCCGCCTGGCTTAACAGGTAATGCTGGATCACTTCCACTTCATCCATGCTGAATTCATGCTCACCATTGGCCGAAGTGATATTGATAAGGATCCATTTTGCACCGCGGATATCGCTGTCGTTCAACAGCGGTGAATTCAATGCTTCTTCAATTGCCTGTTGTGCCCTGTTCTCCCCTGATGCTTCTGCATTCCCAAGTATTGCTACCCCTCCATTCCGCATCACGGTGCATACATCTGCGAAGTCCACATTGATCTGCCCCGTGCTATTGATGACATCCGTGATACACCTGGCAGCGGTAGCGAGCACATTATCGGCTTTTGCAAACGCCTCTCTCATTTTCAGGTTCCCATACTGGTGCCGGAGTTTATCATTACTGATCACCAGTAATGTGTCTACATATTGTTCTAGGTTTTTGATCCCTTCCTGCGCCTGTTGCTGCCTTTTTTTCCCTTCATAAGCAAAT
>CAYSIU010000500.1:0-2467 GCA_964431095.1 uncultured Chitinophaga sp.
CCGGGTGGCGCTTTTTGTACCTTAAGGCCCGGACCGGTTTAAAAAGGGGTTTTATGGGCCGGGTGCCCCGGTAGTTATAAAAAAACTATCACGGGATTGGCCCGCTTTCAACAAATGGAATTGGGACTATTTCAAGCAGTTGGTCGGCAACCAAAGAGTGCCTATTTACAACAATGTAAAAAGTGATGCCTATACGCCGGTCAATAAAGCTGACGACTACAAGACTTTCGGGGATTATATCGATATGATCCGTAGTGGCCCGGCCGGGTGGCGGATCTTCCTTTTTAACATTTTCGATCATGCCCCGCAATTGATCGAAGATTTCAGTTGGCCCGAACACCTGATGAAGGGATTCGTAAAAAAATATCCCATGCTGTTCACGGGCGGCGCTACCAGCATTACGCATATGCATTTTGATATTGATCTTTCCCATATCCTGCATACCCAGTTTTGTGGACGGAAACGGGTGCTCATGTTCCCTTTCAAAGAACAATACAAACTGTACCGTAAACCCTACGAGGTATTAAGCCTGGCGGATTTTTCCAATTATTACGAGGAAGGAAAGATCGATTACGAAAAATTCCCGGCTCTCAAACTGGCGCAGGGCCTTGATTTTATCCTGGAGCCCGGTGACACCCTGTTTATGCCTTCCGGTTATTGGCACCACATGGAATACCTGGAAAGTGGTTTTGCCCTGAGTCTACGGGCATTACAACCCACTTTTGGCGGAAAACTCAAAGGGGCCTGGAACCTTTTGGGCATGCGCAACATCGATAGTGTCATGAAAAAAACCGCTCCGGCATGGTGGTATAGGAAAAAAGAGAAGAAAGTCTTTGCAAATGCGAAAAGGGAGATCAGAGAAGCAATACCCGAATAATACGGGTATTCTCTTTATCATTTTTTTTCCAGACCACCGATCCTGTTCTTAAAAACCCAATTCTTTTGCCGGATCCCAGAAGAGCTTCTCAAAATCCACCACCTGGTCGTTTTTAACTTTTATTTTTTCTTTCTTTAATAATTTTTCCATCAGCCCCGGCGGAGAAAAATGATGCTTGCCCGTTAATAATCCATTCCGGTTTACCACCCGGTGTGCGGGCACTTTGGGTCTTACCCTTCCCGCGCCATTCATCGCCCATCCCACCATCCTGGCTGATAACCGGGTGCCGAGACAGGCGGCAATGGCACCATAGGATGTAACACGCCCTTTCGGAATCTGGCGGGCAACTTCATATACCAATTCAAAAAAATTCTCATCCCTTTTGCCGGATGGCTTTATCGTTTTCAATTTTGTTGACGTTTTTCCGGTTGCTTTCATATGATGAAGATAGTCAGTGGTGAATAGTTATTGGTCAATAAATTCCGATCTGATTTCAGTGTCCGTTATTATTGATCACCCAGGTCAAATGATGTCAACACCATCAAAAAAGTATCCGAAAGCACCAATCATGCGATTTTCAAATGAATATTGACCTATATTATTTCTCTTCTTTATTCTTTGCTTTCAGCAATTCCGTTTTCCTGGGCTCGGGTACATTCTTGTATTCGTACGGGCAATGCTTACATCCGTTGCCGCAGCAATATCCTTTTTCAAGGTGGTATTTTTCTGTCAGCACTATGTACCCTTCTTCGTTGATATAATAATGTACTCCTTCGGCCAGGTCATCCATTTTCTTTCAGTTTTTCTTTCAACTTCCTGTCCATTTCTTTATTGCCAAGATCAGCGGGCAGGGAAAAGCACAGGTAATGTATGCGGTTACTCCCGGCAATATCCAACGTTTCATAGTGTGTTTGGATTTTTAATTCTTCGGGTACGGATGCCTCCTTGAATACGTCATCCATATCCCGGTACAGTTTACAATTGTACAGTGCCCCCACCTCTTTGGTGAACCGGTACAGATCGGGGCTATCAGTTTTTATATGTATGAAACCTCCGGGAACCAGGAATTGTTGATACAACCGCAAAAATTTCGGGTGGGTAAGTCTTTTTTTTGCCTTGGAAAGCCGGGGTTGCGGATCAGGGAATGTGATCCATATCTCGCTGATCTCATTTTTGGAAAAATATTCTGCGACCTGGTCTATCTGTGTTCGCAGAAATGCCACATTATAGAGTTTCTCATTCAACGCTTTTTTAGCGCCAACCCAGATACGGTTGCCTTTGATATCAATCCCGATAAAATTCTTTTCGGGGTGCAGTCGACCCAACCCGATAGCATATTCGCCCTTGCCACATGCCAGCTCAAGTGTAATGGGATGATCATTCTTAAAGAAACTATTCCATTTTCCTGCCATCGCTTCGGGGAACTGCAGCACATTCGGAAATGTTTTCAACTCGGCAAATCGTAACAGTTTTTTCTGACCCATGGCTGACAAAGATAACAACGCAGTAAGGATGATTATGAAAACAAAGGGGGCCTCATTTTCAATCCAGGAAAGAAAAAATAAAATCAAATGAATGAATCAGGTGAAA
>CAYSIU010000501.1:0-2459 GCA_964431095.1 uncultured Chitinophaga sp.
AAGACAGATAACAATCCAACCGCTGTTTTGACCCTTGGTTTTATTCAATACAACATTGGCTACCACCGCATCGCCCATGATGATGAGTAATGCGGTGCCGGCGAATTCACCGATAAATGGAGACATAAGCTATTGGTTTGAGTTTTGATGATGGGTGTTCAGGGTCGGAAGGTAATTCTTTGCGATCCCATTAAAGGTATCAATTTGTTCTTTTACCCAGCGTTCATCTTTATTCACAACCGCTGCCATTAGTTGGGCAACAAGGGGAGCTTTGCTCATCGCCAACCCTGCATCAAGCAATAATTGTCTGGTTCTCCTTGAAAGAAAATCTTCCACGGTCATACACAGTTCCTCTTCTACGGATTTTTTAATGGCGGATCTTAATTCCTCGTTGTTTAATGAACTGATCTCAGCCGGCAGCAGCGGTTTGTCGTGACCGGCCAGCATCAGGTCTTTTGTCCGGCACGCTGCTGGCGGCAGATGATTTTTTTCAATGGAAATAGTTACAGCGTCTTCCGCCATCTTCCGGTAGGTTGTCCACTTGCCTCCTGTAATGGTTATCAATCCCGAATCACTTACCGCTACCAGGTGATCTCTTGATAAGGCAGCCGTTTTCCTGGTTTTCCCTTTCAGCAAGGGTCTTAAGCCCGCGAACATGCTTTTTACATCCTTCAATTGGGGATCCCGGGTTAAATAACGACCAATATGTTCCAGGATAAAGCTGATTTCTTCCTGCAAGGGGAAGGGCTCGGCTGAACTTGTTGAAACGGAAGTATCGGTAGTACCCAGGACAATTTTATCATGCCAGGGTACAGCAAACAGCACCCTGCCATCATCGGTTCTCGGGATCATGATCGCCGTATCTCCGGGCAGGAATTCTTTACCAACCACCAGGTGAATACCCTGGCTGGGTTGGATGATATTCCTGTGCCGCGGATCGTCCATCCTCATAATACTGTCGGTAAAGACACCCGTTGCATTGATGACCACTTTGCTTTTTACCTCATAATTTTTCCCGGTAAAGAAGTCTTTTACTTCTACGCCGCAGATCCTTTTGTTCATTTTTAATAAGCCGGTTACCGGGAAATAATTCAGTAAAACAGCTCCGTATTGTATCGCCGTTTGTGCAATACTGATGGCCAACCGGGCATCATCAAACTGGCCGTCGTGATATACCACGCCGCCTTTTAATCCTTCCGGATCAAGGGTGGGGGCATAATGTAACGTCTCTTCTTTAGATAAAAATTGAGAGGGACCCAGACCCAGTTTACCGGCCATTTTATCATAGATCTTCAACCCAATGCCGTAGAAAGGTTTTTCCCACCATTTATAATTGGGTACCACAAATTTCTGGTTGTGTACAAGATGCGGTGCATTTTTCAGCAATAACCCCCTTTCCTTTAGGGCTTCCATCACCAACCGGATATTGCCTTGCTGTAAGTAACGAACCCCGCCATGCACCAATTTGGTGCTTCGTGATGAAGTGCCTTGGGCAAAATCATATTGTTCGAATAAAGCAGTTTTCAATCCTCTCGAAGCCGTATCCAAAGCCGTTCCCAAACCAGTTGCACCGCCGCCAATGATACACATGTCCCATACGGAAGTAGCTTCTAATTGTTGTATCATTTGCTCCCGGGTCACCTGTTACTTGTATGACTTATGTGACTAATATGACCTAATCCCCGGCCCATGCAATGCTGGCCTTTACTGCCCTCTGCCATCCATTCAACAACTCTTTTCTTTTTTCGTCTTTCATTGACGGTAAAAATTCCTTGTCCACCTGCCATTGTTTTTGTATTTCGTCCATACTTTTCCAATATCCAACCGCCAGACCGGCCAGGTAGGCGGCGCCCAGCGCTGTTGTTTCTGTCACTTTTGGCCGCACCACTTTTGTACGGAGGAGATCACTTTGAAACTGCAGTAAAACATTATTGATGGTGGCTCCACCATCTACCCTCAGTTCGGCAATGCGGATGCCTGCATCTGCCTCCATTGCATTTAAAACATCATACACCTGGTATGCGATACTGTTCAATGCCGCACGGGCGATATGCGCATCACTGCTTCCCCTTGTCAAACCAAAGACAGAACCTCTGGCATGCTGGTTCCAGTGAGGGGCACCCAACCCTGCAAAGGCGGGGACGATATAAACCCCTTCCGTATCTTTTACGGTTGCTGCCAATGATTCCACTTCAGATGAGTTACGGATAATTTTCAGACCATCTCTTAACCATTGCAACACCGCCCCTGCAATAAACACACTTCCTTCCAGGGCATAGATCGTCTGACCATTCAGTTGCCAGGCAATCGTACTCAGCAAATTATTTTTTGAGGCAATGGCCTTTTCCCCGGTATTCATCAGCATAAAGCAACCAGTCCCGTAGGTGTTCTTAACCATGCCCGGCTGGATGCATAGCTGGCCGAACAAAGCCGCCTGCTGATCTCCGGCCATACCTGCA
>CAYSIU010000502.1:0-2458 GCA_964431095.1 uncultured Chitinophaga sp.
TCTTTCCGCCACCCTGCAGAAGGCATGGGCAATGGGGATGAATCTGGTCTTCCTCAGCCGGGGCGACTATGCGAATAAAAAGATCCCTGAAGAATTAATGAAAGGGGAGAACTATTTTGTGCCCGAGGGTGGGTACGGGAGGGAAGGTGCTGAGGGAGCAGCCGGGATCCTGGATCACTGCGACAAAGAAAAGTATGACTATATATGTTGCGCGGTGGGCACCGGTACGACGCTGGCGGGTCTGGCCCGTGCTGCATTTCCATCACAACAGGTGATCGGGATCAGTGTATTGAAAAATAGTCATGGATTGGAAAAAGCAATACAACAGCTGGCTGGAGACCACCCGATTACTTTCCGGATCTTTCATGATTATCATTTTAACGGGTATGCCAGGTATGATCCGTCACTGATCCGGTTTATGAATGAATTTTATAACCAGACGGGTATCCCGACCGATTTCGTTTATACCGGTAAATTATGTTTCGCAGTAAAGGATCTTCTTCAAAAGAATTTTTTTAAAGAGGGAAGCCGTATCCTTGTCATTCACAGCGGAGGGCTGGCGGGCAATGCATCGTTGAAAAAGGGAACGTTAATCTTTTAGGCCTTTTCTGCAGCTATCTTATCTTTGTTATAACTGATGAAAGAATCCAATCCTTTTTTCGTTGTACCAGCATGAAAAGACTGTACCTGTCCGCATTGTTTCTCCTTGTAGTTGTCGGCAAGATCCTCCAGGCGCAGGATACGCTCCCGCGGTTCTCTGTGATCAATGCCGGGAATAACCGGGTCATCATCGGCTGGGTGAATAAACTGCAGGATGTTAAACAGATCAGCATCCAGCGCTCGTTCGATAGTCTCACTGGTTATAAAAGTATCCTGACTGTTCCCGATCCCACTACCCTGCAAAATGGTTACCTGGATGCAAAAGCCACTAACGATCACATGTTTTACCGGCTTTATATTATGCTTGACAAAGGGATGTATCTTTTCAGTGCTGCAAAAAAACCGGTGAAGGATACTTCGCACCGGGTGATCGCCGTGTCCACTGTGGATAAACTCCCCCCCGGAAAACTTCCCATGCCCGATTCTTTTACAAAGGCTAAACCGGTAGTGATCCGGTTGGAAGGCTTCCCCGGGACTGATTCAGTAGCGGTGCCGAATCCGGTTACCCTGAAGAACCGGCCTGAAAGCTATACCCCTTCCATTTATGTCTATACCTGCCGGGACGGGTATGTCTGCATCAAGCTGCCCGAAACGGAAAAACCGAAAAAGTACTCCATCAAATTCTTTGAGGTGGACGAATCATTTCTGTTTGAACTCAAGGACATCAAAGAAAAAGAATTCAAGATCGATAAAAGCAACTTCTACCACGCGGGCTGGTTCCGGTTCGAATTGTACGAAGACGGGAGACTGATGGAAAAACACAAGTTCTATTTAGAGAAGGACTTCTGACAGCAGCTCTGCATCAAATACTTTTTCAAAATTCTTTCTTACCCTTTCTTTGGCTTCTTCCATCGCTACTTTTTCCCCGAGTTCCCGTTGCAGCGAAGTGACCTGTTTATTGCTGATACCACAGGGAATAATGTGATTAAAATAAGAAAGATCGGTATTGACATTAAAAGCAAATCCATGCATGGTGATCCATCGGCTGCAGCGTACCCCGATGGCACATATTTTTCTTTCCTTGCCGGCTACACCCGGCTCAATCCATACGCCCGTTTCGCCGGGTGAACGATCTCCTTTAATCCCATAATCCGACAAAGTAAGAATGATCATTTCTTCCAGCTGACGGAGATAACGGCCAATATCTGTCGTAAATTTTTCGAGGTCGAGAATAGGATACCCAACGATCTGCCCATTCCCGTGAAAAGTAATGTCTCCGCCCCGGTTGGTGTGGAAGAAAAGGATATTCTTTTCTTTCAGTTCTTCTTCATTCAGCAATATGTGTT
The DNA here is from genome assembly GCA_964431095.1 of uncultured Chitinophaga sp. Taxonomy (GTDB): domain Bacteria; phylum Bacteroidota; class Bacteroidia; order Chitinophagales; family Chitinophagaceae; genus JJ008. The sequence continues at coordinate 1,947 of CAYSIU010000502.1, forward strand.
CTTTATTCCCGCTTTTGCCCAATGTGTAAACGGGGGGATGCTCTACAAAAAGTAAATAGTTTTTAGTCGTGAGTTCTGAGTTCGGCGTGAAGAGTTCTCTACCGGGTATGGTTGTATTGATTCCCGATTTTTTCTTCACATTTTCCTGCAAAAGTTTTTCCTGGTAATCCCAGGCGGCCTGGTAGTCCATTTGTCCCAGGTCTTTGAATATGATCGGTTGTTTGGCCATCAATGAAATTTCAGGTAAACAGAACGCAAATGTAGCAACAAAACCCATCCTTTACCTTTGCAGGGCCTCTCTGAATCACTCATGGGTGGAAGCTTACTCTACCCTAATTGAATTTCAAAAGATCATGAAAGAAGATCAAGAGAAAGAATATGTCGATATAAATGAAGCAGGTGACGAGCTGTATGAACGGTTCAGTCAAACTGTGGATAAAGGGCAAGAACCGCCGAGGATCGACAAATTCCTAATGAACCGGCTGAAAAAAGCCACCCCCACAAAATTGCAA
>CAYSIU010000503.1:0-2434 GCA_964431095.1 uncultured Chitinophaga sp.
CAGCGACCACTTGCACCCCATGCAAGTGCGCTACCGGGCTGCGCCACCACCCGAACTTCCGGTCGGCAAATGTATGATTAAATGAGGGAAATCTGAAACTGTTAGCTATTGGTTATGAGTTGAATCCTTAGGTTTTTTATTCCTGTTCAGAAGATTCTTCAATAGATTATTAATAATCGGCTCCTTCTGCTGAGATGTATCCGTCGGGTTATTGTTGGGCAGGCTGGTATCTTTTCCGAAGAACTGGTTTTTCAGTTTGTTTTTCAGGTTGTCTTCCAGTTGATTTTTTAAGGTAGCCGCCAATGAATCCTTCGCCTTTTGTTTCAAACTGTCCATTTTAGCCTGGAGGAAATCTTTGGCCTGTTGCGCCATATCTTTCACTACATCGTCCACCATTCCTTTAAGATTAATACCGATATACGGGTTCGTCAGGGTGCCCGACATTTTAATATCGAGGTTGATCATTTCTCCCAGTTTCAGCGGGATACCGCTGCTATTGGCGCTGGCAGCCAAACCCGTGATCAAATCGTTCCCTTTGGTACCCATCACGCGGCGGGGGAGCTTCATCTGTATGGCATAGTCGATCGATTGATCGAACCCATGAAACCCGCTGATCAGCATTTCAATGCTGTCGATCTTTATTGTAAAAGGCTTTATCAGGACCCTTCCATTGGCGAATTCAAAATAATTCTTGATATCCTGTAGCGTGATCGATTTCAGGCGATCGATTTGCAAGACCATCGCCAGTTTTTCGAGCGGGGCAAATTGTTTCAACACCCCCTTTAGCAGCAACAGGTTACCCTTCCCGGTCAGGCTCTTCAGGTCGGGCATCATATCGCCTTTCAGGTTACCCGTCATCGATAGGGCTGAACTCAGTTTGCCGGAAAGGAATTTTCCGATCGGCATGATGAACTGGATGGGATTGAAAGCGTAAAATACCTTCTGTACATCCATGTCCTCGATATCGTAGTTGAGGCTGATATCCGGTTTTACTTTATTGAGTCGGGTGGAATACGATCCATTCAGCATGATCGTGCCATCCAATGCATTGGCCCTGATATTATCCAGTTTGACGGTCTCATTACTGATCAACAGGTTGCCGTTGATATTATCATAATCCACTTTATCGTAGCTCACCTGTCCTGCTTTTGCATTTACGGAGACATTCATATTGACCGGAACAAGAAAAGGCCTGGCATTTGCAGAGGAACTTGTCGTTGATTCCGAAGTTGTGGTTTTCCCTATCCATTCGTTCAGGTTCATTTTATCGAGCGAGGCATTGACCATGCCGCTCAATGGGGCATTCTTCACAATAAAACTGATCAGGTTATTCAAGCTGCCATTGCCGGAAAAACCCGAACCGAGGTAATGACCTGAAAACTCCCGGATATTGACATTGGAAGGAGCGAAATCCGCTGAAACATTATTGACCACGATACCGGTAGGATAATCACGCGTCACATATTTTACATTGTTCAGCGATGCGGAACCGAGGATATTCATTTTATCATATTCGCCGTCGTTGATGATCTTTTTGTTTCCCGCAAATTGTACATCTGCATTCAATACACCCGAAACTGAAGTACCGGGGTCAAATTTTGTGAACTGTTTTGCATTGTCAAGGGTAAAACGACCTTTCGCACTTCCATTGAAATTAACGGTGGAAACCGGATTGCTCAATTGTAAGCTGAAATCAACCGGGTCATTCCCCACTTCCATATGAGCCGAAGTAACATGGATCATTGTTTTGTCGGCTATTCCACCGCTGTTTTCCAGGCTTACATTCATATTGCCATTGCGGATGGGCTCGGGAAAATCTTTTGAAGAATAAAACAGGTCCCGGATATTAAAGAAACCACCCGCATTGAAGGGCCCTTGCAGTTTTTCCATGGCCGACATATTGCCTTTTGCCCAGGCATCGGCCCATACAAGACCCGACATTTTGGTGTCGTGGGGGAGTTTAATGAACTGGGAAACCTGTGAAAGATCCAGTTTCCCTTTGGCTGCTGCATCGATATATCTTGCTGTTTCGGGATTTTTTAAAAGTAATTTGAAATCGAAAGGCTCTTTATCCATCTCAAGATGGCCTTTTGAAATATCAAGCACTGCATTATCGGGCAATCCATCGGGGTTGGTGGCGTGAAGTACCAATTGGACATTTTTTACGGGTTTGGGCAGATCCGGATATTTAAAAGAACCATCCTTTACCTCCAGGTTTACATCATAAGCAGGGAATTGGGTGGGGCCATAGGTCCTTTTTACAAATCCATTTAAAACAGCATACCCGATTGTGTTCAGTTTTTCAAAATCTTTTTTATAGATGGCCGGGATCAACGGCAGGGTATTCCTTAATTGATTTATTGGGAAATTGAATTTTACAGTCATAATTTTAGTACTTTACTGCCAGCAATTTAAAAATTCCTCTCAGGTTAAT
>CAYSIU010000504.1:0-1951 GCA_964431095.1 uncultured Chitinophaga sp.
CTCCGTCGATGATAATTCCAAAATCAACGGCGCCCAGCGAAAGCAGATTGGCGCTCATGCCCTTCAATTTCAGGCACAGGAAAGCAAACAGCAATGCCAGCGGGATGATGATTGAAACGATCAGCGTCGTGCGCCAATCGGCCATGAACAGGAAAACAATGACGGTAACAAAGAGGATCCCCTCCACCAGGTTATGCAAAATGGTGTGCGTGCAATAGTCCATCAGGTTGTCGCGGTCATAAAATGTCACCATTTTTACATCCGAAGGCAGAACTTTTGTATTTAATTTTTCATTTTTTTGCTTCAGCCGTTTCAGTACTTCCCTTGGGTTTTCTCCTTTCCGCATGACAACAATACCCTCCACGGCATAATCATTCCCATCCAATCCCACCTGCCCCACCCTTGGCGCACTGCCTTCTGAAACGGTGGCTACATTTTTCACCAATACCGGGTTCCCACCCTCGTTATCCACGATAATGTTTTCGATATCGGAAACAGAGGTCAGTAAACCCAGGCCCCTTACCACATACGCCTGCCCGTTTTTCTCAATGATATCTCCTCCCACATTCAGGTTGCCACGGGAAACTTTCTCATATACTTCAAGAGGCGTGAGGTCAAATTTTTGAAGTTTCACCGGGTCAACGCTTATCTCATAAATTTTTTGCTGCCCGCCGAATGCATTAATATCGGCAACTCCCTCCACGGAACGAAGTTGCCTGTCAACCACCCAGTTTTGAAGGGTCAGCAGGTCGCGGGTGTCTCTTGTCCTACTTTGCAACGTGTACCGAAATATCTCCCCGGTCGGACCATAAGGCGGCTGCACATCCGGCTCCACGTCTTCAGGGAATGACACCGTTCGCAGTTGATTATTGACCTGCTGGCGGGCAAAAAAATCGTCTACCCCATCATTAAAAATTATTTTAATCACCGACAAGCCAAACATGGTAATGGAGCGGACGTTGCTTTTTTTCTGAACGCCATTCATAGCCACTTCAATGGGAGTGGTAACAAATCGTTCTACTTCCTCGGCGCTTCTACCATTCCATTGCGTAATAATAATGATCTGCGTATTGGTAACATCGGGGAATGCCTCTACCGGTATCTTAATATAGCTCACAATACCCGCGATCACCACGATACCCACCCAGAAAAAAGTAAACACCCGGTTCTTCAGTGAAAAGGCAATTATATTTTTGATAAACCTGTTCATTAAATATTTTTTTAATTATAAGACCTTGTCCCTCTATTGGCCACTGGCTGCTGGCTACTGGCTACTGGCCACGAGCTACTCGCCTTCAATCATTCAATTCATCATAGATCAATAACTGGTTCTGGGTGATCACCGTTTCTCCTTCGCTGAGCCCGCTGCTGATATAAGCCAGCTCCCCGGCCTGGTGGTATACCTCCACCTGTCTTGTTTCGATATGACTACGATCTTTATATACCATCACCCAGGTTTTGTTTTTATCAAATATGATCGCAGAAGAAGGTATCCCGAGGAGTTGCCGGTTCTCGCTGTATTGCAATCCAACCGTAGCGCTCATACCTGGTTTCAGGGCGAGATCAGCGTTCGGGATGCGGAGACGGACCTTCATAGCCTTTGTTTCCGGGTCCAGAATATTGAAGATGCGGTCCACTTTTGCCATGAAAGTTCTCTCCGGGTAACTGATGGTCTTCACAGTTGCTTCCATGCCGGTCCTGCTCCCGGCCCTGAGCGTTCCCGCGGCTCTGGAGAAAGTGGGCGTCGGCGCGTTGTGCGTTTTGGCGGATGAGGCCGGACAAAAAGTTTATGGCCGGGCGCTGACGGTGGCTGACCGATTGCATGATGAGCGGGTAATCATCTCCAAGTGGATCCGGCGCCTGATCAACTGGAGCGGACGCCAGGCGCCGATGTCCGTGTGGCAGGATAAAATCGTGCCGCTGATCGAGCGCCGGCTGACCGAGCAGAAGA
>CAYSIU010000504.1:1961-2429 GCA_964431095.1 uncultured Chitinophaga sp.
CCACAAATTCGTCCCGGAGTGCAGCGGCGCCGAGCGGACAATGCGGACGGTAGTGGATTCCCACGGCGCGGCGCTCTGGCGCCCGATCGAGCGTGAGCTGCTGCCTTACGACTGCGCACGCTGCTCGTTGGTGGAAGTCTGCAAGCATCTTTCGACCTCGACCGGCACGGCGCTGCTGTGGCGGCGGCTGGGCCTGGTCGAGACCACGGGTGTGCCGACTTTGCGAGGCCGCGTGGTTAGTTTCTTTTCGCAGGGTGATGGCCTGGCGATTGCCGCCGCCCTCGAAGATGAATCGTATCCGCTCGAGGAGCTGATTTACGATATCGCCAACCTGGATGCCGGCTTCCGCTTTTGCGGCGATGACAATCGTTGGGGTAGCCCGTTGGGGATTGTGTGCCATGGAAAATAGGGCCTTCAAGCCGGACCGGGTTACCTCGAAAAGGGGGTTCCACCCGAGAACCAGGCCGG
>CAYSIU010000505.1:0-2427 GCA_964431095.1 uncultured Chitinophaga sp.
GCGTGGATCGCCCGAATATTTTTACGGTCACCTTTAGTTTTTTCTTTTCATCATTGACATCTTCGATCACACCATTAAAATCGTTAAAGGGTCCTTCAATGATCTTGATGGTTTCACCCACGATGAAGGGCTCACTCATACTGACGCCACCGGTCTCCGCCATCTCATCCATTTTACCGAGCATTTTGTTCACCTCGGCCTTACGAAGCGCTACCGGATTTTCCTTCCCGAGAAAATGAATGACATTGGTGGTATTCTTGATAATATCCCTCAGGTCATCGGTCAGTTTGCCGTTGGCGATCTCGATCATCACGTAACCCGGGTAATAGTTCCGTTCCCGCATTACTTTTTTACCATTGGCCACCTTGTATACTTTTTCTACGGGAAGAAAGACCTGCTTCACCTGCTCCCAGCCGCCCCGGGTAATCTCTTTATCGAGATATTCTTTCACTTTTTTTTCTTTCCCGCTTACCACGCGAAGCACATACCACTTGGTATCCTGTTGCGGGAGATTCTCAATATTTGTATTTGTTTCCATGATTGAATTGCTGTAAAATCAACGATCATTTGGGAAATAAGATCTTGTAGGCCTGTTTCAAGGCATTCCCGGCAACAAAATCCATCGCCAGCACAATAAAGGTGATCACGAGTGTGGCTGCCAGCACGATCATCGTAGACTGTTGCAGTTGTGGCCAGGTAGGCCAACTCACTTTTTCCTTCAGCTCTTTGAAAGATTCCCTGAAATAATTGACGATCTTATTCATATACTCATTATGTTTATTTTACCAGGCCCGGACCATTCAGCACGGGCAGAGAGATTCGAACTCCCATCAACGGTTTTGGAGACCGCTATTCTACCATTGAACTATGCCCGTAAAACCCCATCTCCTGAAGGGGAGTTTATAACGACCCCGGGAAATGGAGAATAAAAAAGAACTTGCAATTAGAAACAAAGTACCTGGACAATTGTATCCAAGTACTTTGCAAAATTATAAAACGACCTCCAACCTACCCCTTTAGGGGTCAGGGTCTATTTCAATATATCCGTTACCTGTCCTGCACCTACCGTACGACCTCCTTCGCGGATAGCAAATTTCAAACCTTTCTCCATGGCGATGGGCTGGATCAGCTTTACCGTCAGCGAGGTATTATCACCGGGCATTACCATTTCAGTTCCTGTAGCCAGTTCCACCTCACCGGTTACATCGGTGGTGCGGAAATAGAACTGAGGACGGTATTTATTAAAAAAGGGTGTGTGACGACCTCCTTCTTCTTTGCTCAGCACGTATACTTCGCACTTGAATTCTGTATGCGGAGTGATCGAAGAGGGTTTGCAAACCACCATCCCTCTACGGATCTGGTTTTTCTCAATACCGCGAAGCAAAAGGCCGGCATTGTCACCTGCCTCGCCTTCTTCCAGCAATTTGCGGAACATCTCCACTCCCGTAACCGTAGAAGACAAGGGTTCAGGGATCAGTCCGACGATCTCAACCGCCTCACCCACTTTGATGCGACCTCTCTCAATACGTCCGGTGGCAACGGTACCGCGACCCGTAATAGAGAATACGTCTTCGACCGACATCAGGAAGGGTTGATCAACCGGGCGCGGAGGCAGCGGGATGTAAGTATCTACTGCATCCATCAACTCTTCAACACCTTTTACCCATTTTTCTTCACCCGCCAATGCACCGGTGGCAGAACCTTTGATGATCGGTGTATTGGCACCGTCGAACCCGTAGAAAGTAAGCAGGTCACGGATTTCCATCTCCACCAGGTCCAGCAATTCCGGGTCATCAACCAGGTCCACTTTATTCATAAACACCACCATGCGGGGAACGCCTACCTGGCGGGCCAGCAGGATATGTTCTTTTGTCTGCGGCATCGGGCCATCAGTAGCCGCCACAACCAGGATGGCGCCATCCATCTGCGCCGCACCGGTGATCATGTTCTTTACATAATCAGCATGACCCGGGCAGTCCACGTGGGCATAGTGACGGTTAGCCGTCTGGTATTCCACATGAGCTGTATTAATGGTAATACCCCTTTCCTTTTCTTCAGGCGCCGCATCGATCTCATCATACTTTTTTGCCTCGGCCATTCCTTTTTTGGCAAGAATGGTAGTAATTGCGGCAGTCAAAGTTGTTTTACCATGGTCAATATGACCGATCGTACCAACGTTAACGTGGGGCTTGTCCCTCTTAAATGTTTCTTTTGTTGCCATCTTATCTGTTTTTAGGTTGTGTTGACTTTTGTTCTTGTCAGACGGTCACCGCCTGAAATTTATTTTATGCTCTTTAAGGTCACTGTATCCAATATTCAATTTCTTTTTAGGCATCAGACGCTTGCAGTCTGCATCCCGACCGGCTCGCCGCGTCGGTACTCATGCTCATCCTCTTTTAATTCAGCCTTTCAAATACCTTCAGCACC
>CAYSIU010000506.1:0-2415 GCA_964431095.1 uncultured Chitinophaga sp.
AGAGTCTGGGGGCTTTGTTTTAAGATCGGTGGTGGGTTAGGGATCTTATTGTTGTTCTTGCGCATCAGTGTTTCCGAATCAGGTCTGTTCAGGCAGGTAAAGACTCAAAATGTTTCCCGGGGAAATTTCCTGCTATTCTTCACAAACTGGAAACGGTTCAGGAAGTATATTAACGCGATCCTGATCGGTCTTCCTACCTGGTATGTGATCGGTATCGTGGTCAACCAAAGCGATAAGTTCGGCAACAAGCTTTTCGGAAGCAACACGATCGACTCGGGACGCTCCATCATGTTCGCTTATGCAGCCATTTCCCTCGGCGACATTGCGGTGGGCTTTGTTTGCCAGTATTTTAAAAGCCGTAAAAAAGGTTTATTGCTTTATTACCTGCTTTGTATCGGCTCCCTGTTCCTTTTCTTCAGCAGTTTTAATAATTCGGACGCCAGGATGTATACCTGTTGCGCTTTCCTGGGGTTCAGCACCGGGTTCTGGGCCATCTTTATCACGATGGGGGCGGAACAATTCGGTACCAACCTGCGGGCAACGGCTGCCACTACGATCCCCAATATGGTACGAGGGGCTTTGCCATTGATCAATCTTATGTTCCTGAATCTTTTCCAGCGGAACCTCGGATGGAGTTTGATCAGGAGTGGTATCATCACGGGTATTGTGGTAATGACCATCACGTTGCTGGCGTTTTATTTTACAGAAGAGACCTATCATAAGGATCTTGACTACCTGGAATCAGAAGAAGTATTGCCCTAATTTTCCGCAGTGGCCAAATTTCTCATCATACGCTTTTCTTCTATCGGGGACATGGTGCTCACCACGCCGGTCATTCGTTGCCTGAAAAAACAGGTACCGGATGCTGAACTGCATTACCTCACTAAAAATGCGTTTCGCCCGGTGATGGAACACAACCCCTATATTGACAGGCTTCAGGTACTCGCGCATAGCTGGGAATTGATGATTGAAGAATTGAAAACCGAACAGTATGATTTCATTATTGATCTTCATCACAACGCCAAAACACTTCGCGTAAAAGCGGCTTTACAGAAAAAATCGTTTGCTTTCTATAAGCTCAATATTGAGAAATACATTTATACTTCGCTGAAAATAAACCTGCTTCCGAAAGTTCATATCGTTGACCGCTACATGAAAACGGTTGAGTCATTCGGGGTAACAAACGACGGGCAGGGGCTTGATTATTTTATTTCTCCTGCGGAGGAAACAAAAAAGGAAGATATCCCGGCTGCTCACTCAGCCGGGTTTATTGCCTGCGTGATCGGTGCCGCTCATGGCACCAAACGCTGGCCGGTGCATAAATGGAAAACATTCTGTGAAAAAATGAAACACCCGCTTATTTTATTGGGGAATGCGGCGGATACTTCCCGGGGGGATGAGATTGCCTCCGTTGACCCGGTTAAAGTGTACAATGCCTGCGGTAAATTCGAATTGAACGAAAGCGCAGACCTGGTGCGTAAAGCCAAACTGGTCATTAGCCACGACAGCGGTCTGATGCATATTGCCGCAGCCTACAAAAAGCCGGTTATTTCACTCTGGGGCAATACCGTTCCTTCTTTTGGCATGACCCCTTACTACGGCAATACCCCGATTCCCCAATTCCAATTCCAGATCCACAAACTGTGGTGCCGTCCCTGCTCCAAGATCGGTTACAACAAATGCCCGCTGGGACACTTCCGGTGCATGGAAAAGATAGAAGTAGACGAGGTCCTCGAAAAAGCAAGACAAATGCTCTGATCCTGGTCTCACCATTTTGTATGGAAAGACCGGATCAGGACTATAGCATTATCCTGCTTATGGTTGGGTTAAACGGGACAGTCGAACCCTGCTCTTTAAAAAAAGAAAATGGCCAGTAGCGCAAAAAGAATTATGAAGCCGGCCAGGAACATGCGTGCCTGCATCTCTTCACTCCTCAGCATGAGTCTAAATTTTTTCATACCTGATTTTTAAGTTTTCAAATAGTTTTCGTAATCAGGTTTTCCAGGAAATGGGTAAACGGATATTCAGAAGGATAGAGAATAATAGGTAGGCGATACAAAAATAAAAACTGCCGTCAGTATTTGCAAAAAGATATCGTGCAAATCGGGGTTTTACTATCACTAAAGCGGGCGTCGGAAAAACCCTATCGGAATCATTTTTTCAACCAGGCCTTTACCCTCAACAGCGCATTCTCCCTGATATCCATCCAGAACAGGTTATAATCGGCAATATGGTAGTTCTTTAGTTTACCACCTATCTTCTCTTCCTGTTTTTCGGGCAACTCTACCCAAAGTATTTTGTGCTGCGGATCTATGGATGTGGTGATCGCTCCCGGCAACAATTTGCTCATATCTTTTCCTATTTCCCCTTTATGCTTCTGCCGGTCGGTTTCCTTCGTGGAAGTTTTCCAGGTAA
>CAYSIU010000507.1:0-2413 GCA_964431095.1 uncultured Chitinophaga sp.
GTTGTGGTTAAGCATTTGATCTTTCGGCGGTTTGGCTTCTGGGTTACGTGTGATTTTTTTTTGGAACTGAAATTGCTGTTCTGGTACTCACGGCTTTTTTTCAGAACATTGGCGTCCACTTTGCGACCCACTTCATCCGCGCTTTCGAGGGCATTATTGGCCAGGGCGGACTGTAATACCGGCGCCCAGCCGCCATCGCGCCAGCTACCATCGGTATCCTGCCCTTTCTGGATTCTTGCCACGCATTTATCCAGCGCTCTTTCGATCCTTTTTTTCAATTGGGCATCCGCGATATCGCATCGCAGTATGTTGGTAAAGAACTGGGCCGTCAGGATCACATCAATATTCCTTCCCAGCTTGATCTGTGGTTGCGTGTTGGTGAGCGTAGTGAGGTAGGGCTGGTTATCGGGACATTCCTCCACTGTTTTTAATAAAAACTCAACTCCCTTTTTCAAATTTTTTGAATAGTCCCCTTTTTGCAACGTGTTATCTGTTCTCAACAGCGACATAGCTACCAGGGCGGTTGTAGCGGGATCACTCGGAACGGCATGCGGGTCCATCACCGATTGATTATAATGACTGCCCGCGCCCCATCCTCCATCACTGACCTGGGCCTGGTCCATCCACAACAATCCTTTTTTGATGGAGGCTTCCACCAATTCCGGTGTTTTGAATGTACTGATGAGATTCTGCTCTTCGCTGGTATCCAGGCCGAAAATGGTCTTCATGATACAGACGCTGCTGAGGCCTGGATTGTTACAACACTGTACGGTTCGGCGTTCATTCCCATTTTTGTTGACAGAAGAGAAAGCCAGCAACCCGGCCACTGCCAGTGCCGAGAATGACAGCACTGCTCCCTGTTTCTGAAATTGAAATTTCATGGCATTTGTTTTTAATGGTTAAAAAAGAATTGGAGCCGGCCATGAATATTGAACAGACGAACAAGGAATATCGAAGTGAAAAAGGCAGTTCCCGGAGACCATCCATCCTTCTTAATTCCCTGTTCATCAGTTCCTCTTTCTCTGATCGCTTTATTCGTCTTTTGCAACTTCAGTATCTTTTTTTGTTTCCGGTTTTGATTTTGCCAGCATTTGTGCGTTTTCCACCAGGCGAACGAATTCTGAACGGTAACCTTCATCGTCGTTGCCCTTTGCCTTACGGGCCAATGTGAGAACATTATCAAATGAAGCATCAGATTTGAATTCGGAGTTTCGCAGCAACATACCGAATTCGGCCACGGAAGCCGCGAAACGGAAATTATCGGAGGTGCGTGTAATATTCACCTGATCGTCTTTTACAGGATGTTCAATCAGTTTGCTGACGTCTCCATCGGGTGCTTTGTAACGGAATTTTACCGTCATGATCTCATCGGTGTAGGACGACCTGCTCAGTGGTACCATATTGCCCTGGTATTTCAATGAATCAACTTTCTGCAGGAATTTATCGTTCACCCCCACTGGGATTATTTCATAAAGAGCTGTTACGGTGTGCCCGCTGCCGAGTTCGCCTGCATCTTTTTTATCGTCGTTGAAATCTTCTTTTGCCAGCATCCGGTTTTCATACCCGATGAGGCGATAACCCTGTACCCTGGCAGGGTTGAATTCTACCTGCAGTTTCACATCCTTGGCGATCGTGAACAGGGTACCGCCAAATTCATTCACGAGTACTTTTTTTGCTTCGTTGATGCCATCTATGTAAGAATGATTCCCATTGCCTTTATCCGCCAATTTCTGCATTTTGGCATCCTGGTAATTGCCCCGGCCAAAACCCAGGACCGTAAGGAACACTCCGCTTTTTCTTTCCTCTTCAATCAATCTTTCCATTGCATCATCGCTGCTCTCTCCCACATTAAAATCACCATCGGTGCAGAGAATGACACGGTTATTTCCATTCTTCACAAAATTTTCTTTGGCGGTTTTATAAGCCAGTTTGATACCAGCACCGCCGGCCGTTGAACCACCGGCCTCAAGCTGATCGATCGCTTCCTTGATCTTTGTTTTTTCAGCACCGCTGGTAGGGGGCAACACCATTCCTGCTGCACCTGCATATACCACCATGGAGATCATGTCTTCCTCCCTTAGCTGGTCCACCAGCATTTTCATGGAGGCTTTTACCAGCGGGAGTTTGTCAGGTTCCCACATGGAGCCTGACACATCGATCAGGAAAACAAGGTTCGAAGGGGGTAGGTTATCGGTGGGGATTTTCTTTCCCTGCAGACCGATCAATACAAGTTTGTGATCTTTGTTCCAGGGAGCATCGGAGATCTCGGTATTAATGGAAAAGGGTTGATCATTGTTGGGTTGCGGGTAATCATAGCTAAAATAATTCACCATTTCCTCGATCCTCACCGCACCTTCGGGAGGTAACTGCCCATTGTTCAGGAAACGGCGAATATTGCTGTAGGAGGCTGCAT
>CAYSIU010000508.1:0-2398 GCA_964431095.1 uncultured Chitinophaga sp.
CCAATGTCATCGGTACCGTCAACCTGCTGAATGTTGCCCGGAAATCATGGTCGGTGAAACCGGAAGGAAAACGGTTTCACCACGTGTCCACAGATGAAGTGTTCGGGGCGTTGGGGGAAACCGGTCTTTTCAGTGAAACCACTGCGTACGATCCGCATTCACCCTACAGCGCTTCCAAGGCGGCGAGCGATCATTTTGTGAGGGCTTATCATGATACTTATCGATTGCCGGTAGTGATCAGTAATTGTTCCAATAATTATGGGCCCAACCAGTTTCCCGAAAAACTGATCCCATTGTTCATCAATAATATCCTTCATCATGAACCATTGCCGGTGTATGGGGATGGGCTTTATACCCGCGATTGGCTTTTTGTGAAAGATCATGCTGCGGCAATCGATAGGGTGTTTCATAAAGGGCGGACCGGCGAAACGTATGCGATCGGGGGATGCAACGAATGGAAGAATATTGAACTGGTTAAACTGCTTTGCCGGCTGATGGATAAAAAGCTTGACAGGGCCCCGGGTACAAGTGAACAGCTGATCAAGTTTGTAAAAGACAGACCCGGGCATGACCGGCGCTATGCCATTGATGCAGGAAAGATCAGTAAAGAGCTGGGCTGGAAACCTTCTGTTACATTTGAAGAAGGCTTGTCGCAAACCATCGACTGGTATCTTCAAAACAGCGACTGGCTCCAACACGTAACATCGGGAGCATACAGGGATTATTACAGGACGCAATACCAAAACGGTTAACGGATCGATGGCGATCACATCCAATTGTTCGAAGTTTTTATTTTACGCCAAATCCCTTGGAGCTGATTTCAGCTTTTCATTGACACTGGGAAGATTGAATCTTTATGCCAGTAAAAAAGATATAGAAGAGCAGATCCGTCTTTTTCACAACAATGCAAAGTCTTTATCAGAAACCACATTTAAAGACGGGTATTCTGAGCCCCTGTTCGGGATTTTAGGTGCGCAAAAAACCGACAGCCTTGATTTTTCTGATTATGAACATCCCAGTATTGTGCACGACCTGAACCAACCGATACCGGATGCACTAAAGGAAAAATACACTGCCATTGTCGATGGGGGAACCCTGGAACATGTGTTTAACTTCCCGGTTGCCATACGGAATTGCATGGAAATGCTGAAAGTGGGAGGACATTATATTGGCATTACGCCTGTCAACAATTTAATGGGTCATGGGTTTTACCAGTTTAGCCCCGAATTATATTATACTGTTTTCAACGATGACAATGGTTTCAGTGTGGTGAAGGTCATTCTCTGTACTTATAGTGACAAAACGGGCTACTCGGATTGGTACGAGGTGGTCAACCCCCGCGAGATCCGGAGCCGGGTAATGTTTACCAATGCATTCCCGACCTACCTGCTTTTACTGGCACAAAAGAATGCGGTAAAAGAGATTTTCCATAAAACTCCTCAGCAAAGTGATTACGAATCTTTATGGGCAGCCAAAAAATCTTTACAGGAAAATAAAGCGTTACCCGGTGAAAGCAGGATCCGTTTTTTTGCACGGAAATTATTACCCTTACCGGTAAAAAAACTTCTGCACAACATACAGGATAAGCTCACGAAACGAAAAATAGTGGAAGAAGGTTTTGGAGAAATCGACCCGGCACATTTCAAAAAAATAAAGTTCGACCCATAACATTCAGCTTATGAAAGGCATCATCCTCGCCGGCGGAAGCGGCACGCGGTTGTACCCGATCACCAGAGCCATCTCGAAACAACTGATGCCGATCTATGATAAACCTATGATCTATTACCCGCTCTCCGTGCTGATGATGGCGGGTATCAAAGAAATACTCATTATCACTACCCCGGAAGATAATTCCCAATTCAAAAGATTACTTGGTGACGGCAGCCAGCTGGGCTGCCATTTTCATTATACGGTACAGGAAGTGCCCAATGGCCTGGCGCAGGCATTTGTCATCGGCGAAAAATTTATCGGTAATGATAAAGTGGCGCTGATCCTGGGGGATAATATTTTTTACGGAACAGGACTGGATAAACAATTGAAAAGCCTGAAGGATGTGCAGGGCGGCTATGTATTTGCCTACCACGTTTCAGACCCTGAAAGATATGGCGTTGTGGAATTTGATACAGCTATGAAAGCCATCAGTATTGAAGAGAAACCTTCCCGGCCAAAATCAAATTACGCCGTTCCGGGATTATACTTTTATGATAATGAAGTAGTAACGATCGCTAAAAACCTCCAACCCTCTGCAAGAGGTGAGTACGAAATAACAGATGTCAATAAAGCCTATTTGAAGAGAGGAAAGTTAAATGTAGCGGTACTGGATAAAGGAAACGCCTGGCTGGACACCGGTACTTTTGATTCACTCAGTGATGCGAGTGAATTTGTCAGGGTAATTGAA
>CAYSIU010000509.1:0-2397 GCA_964431095.1 uncultured Chitinophaga sp.
TGTTTGCCTTTTTATTGCTTCCTGTGTTAGCAAACGGTCCGTATGCGGAACAAAATGGAAACAGCAGCGAAAGGTAAAATTTAAAGGGTTCCTTTAATACCCAACCTGGCCTAAAGCGATACCCCCCGCTTCCAGGGAATAAAATCATCCTGGCCCAGTTGGACGGCCCTGGGAATGATCTCCCCGCTCGCCACTTTTATACAGAATTCAAGTATTTCTTCCCCCATCTGCTCAATGGTCTTCTCACCATTGATGATACCACCCGTATCAATATCGATAATGTCGCTCATTCGCTTTGCCAGCGCCGAATTCGTAGCAATCTTTATAGTAGGAGTAACCACGTTGCCGGTGGGTGTCCCCAGCCCTGTAGTGAATAAGATCAGCGTAGCGCCCGCTGCTGCTTTGCCGGTAGTGGCTTCTACATCATTGCCGGGCGTACAAACCAGGCTTAAGCCCCGTTTTGTGGCGGGTTCCGTATAATCCAGTACATCTACAACCGGTGAAGTGCCGCCTTTTCTTGCCGCCCCGGTGGATTTCATTGCGTCTGTGATCAATCCTTCCCTGATGTTGCCGGGAGAAGGATTCATGGAAAAACCTGAGCCAGCCTTGTGGGCCTGCTCATCATAGGAGCTCATCAGGTGAATGAATTTTTCCGCCGTTTCACTATTTAAACACCTATCGATCAGGTCCTGCTCCGCGCCGCATAGCTCCGGGAATTCCGCCAGCAAAACTTTGCCGCCGAGAGATACAAGCAAGTCCGCTGTATGCCCGACCGATGGGTTAGCCGTGATGCCACTGAAACCATCACTGCCACCGCATTTCACACCAATGGTCAGCTCACTTAACGGAACAGGTTGTCTTTCAATTTTATTGATCTCCACCAACCCCGAGAATGTTTTTCGGATGGCATCGAAGATCAGTTGTTCCTCACTTTGTGAACCCTGCTGCTCGAAAATATAAAGGGGTTTGTCAAAACCCGGACTGCGTTTTTTCAGGTCAGCCAGGAAAAAATCAGTTTGCAAATGCTGGCATCCCAAACTCAGCACGGTTACTCCTCCCACATTCGGATGTGCAGCATAAGCGGCCAGCAAAGCGCTTAATGTGGCTGCGTCCTGCCTCGTGCCCCCGCAACCACCGGAATGATTCAGGAACTTGATACCGTCCACATTTTTAAAATAACGTTCTTTCCGGCTGAGAGAGGAAACGCTGTGAATACTTTCAATTTCTTTTCCTTCCCGGTAAGCCGATAATAGATCCTGAGTAAATCGCCGATATTTATCACTTACGGCATAACCCAGTTCTTTCTGCAATGCATCCCGGATCATATCCATGTTCCTGTTCTCACAAAACACCATCGGTAGAAAGATCCAGTAATTAGCAGTCCCTGCGGTCCCGTCACTTCTTTTATAACCATTGAATGTCCGGTTCATGAACCTCGAAACATCGGGCTTATTCCATTTTGCCCGGAAACCATGATACGCATATTTGCCGGCGGCATGCCGGGTGTTCTGGGTCGTCATTAAACTGCCTTTCGCAATATCGTTTTGCACTTTACCGACGAGTACACCATACATGATCACTTCATCACCGGCATTCATATCATAGATGAAGAATTTATGTTTCGCGCCCACATCCTGCTGCAATGAGAACTGGTCGCCATTCAGGGAAATGGACATTCCCGAAGGCAGGTTTTTTAAGGCCACCAGCACATTATCATCCGGGTGGATCTTCAGGTAAGCTTTTATGCTTTCTTGTACCAGCATCGTTGTTTTATTATAACAAAGTTCTTTTCCTTAACTAAACGACAATACCGCCGCCTTTGGTCGTATTTTATATCCATGAACCGCAAACAGGAAAACCAACACAAAACAGATCAGTGGGACAATATAGGCGAAGGATGTTGAATAAGCCTGTGCCAGTGTGCCCATGATAAAAGGCATCAGCGCCCCACCGACGATTGACATAATGATGAACGAGGAACCTTTTTTTGTATAAAGCCCGAGGTTTTTTACTCCCAAAGCGAAAATGGTAGGGAACATGATGGATTCGAAAAAGAAAATAGTGATCAATGAATAAATAGAAATCATTCCCTTTAAAAGAATCACAGCGGCACACAATACAATATTGACCAGCGCAAACAAGGCAAGCAATTTATTCGGTGCTATTATTTTCAGGATTGCCGTGCCTGCAAACCTACCGATAGTGAATAACAGGAAGCCGGCTGAAAGAAAATAAGAGGCTTTTTCGTTGGTGATCTGCAGCCCTTTTTCCGTGCAATAATTGATAAAAAGCGCTGCTATTCCAACCTGAGCGCCCACGTAAAAAAACTGAGCGACCACTGCGCAAACAAAATGCCCGTGCTGAAATAAAGTTTTGCCCGCATGAGAGGCTTTATCA
>CAYSIU010000510.1:0-2396 GCA_964431095.1 uncultured Chitinophaga sp.
ATGGAAGGAAGATAGTTGATGTTGAGATAGGCCAGGAATGCCCAGGGTACGGTGCCGGCCGCGGCAACAAAGACACCCGTGAGAATAGCCCTCAGTACTACCGGCAATGATTTCCAGGACTTAATAATAGCGGAAGAATTGCCTGATGCTGGTTTGGGAATGTTCACTTTGTCTTTCAACCGAAAATAAGTTCCGGGTCCGCTAAATATACAAAAGAGGGAAGAGAGTTATTTCTAGGGATTTACAGGCATGATTGCTGAGAAGCGGTTGGGCCAGACAGATATATGTTATGCCGTAGGTCAGTTGTACATCACCGACCGGATCAAACCATCCTGATATTTCAGGAAATAAAGCCGTTTATTCTCAAAATAGTCGAGCGTCATCGTTTGTTTGTTCAACACCGGCTGGATATCAAAGTCTGTAAAGACTTTATACTCTTTACCCGTAAGATTGGAGGACACATCCTTTCCGAATTGTAATAATAGTTTTACATACTTCCATGTTACTTCATAGCCCCGGTAAACCATATCACTGGGACGGGCGTACATGACGCGGTTAAAATAGCCGCTGATACTTTGACTTACTTTATCCAGTTTGGCGTTATAAAAAGGAGTACTGTAAATGATCTCGATCCCCTTATACTCCGGTTTGTTGAAGTCTTTGATATTGTCCCATGTAGGCATACCCATCACCACCGACTGGTATTTTAGTTTTTTCAGGATGGCGAGTTCCTGCACCAGTCTCCTGCCGAAATTCTCATCGAGACTACCCGAGATGCAGAGGGTTTCATTGCTGGTATCTACATATCGTTTGAGCTGGTCTACCGTAAAACTATCGGTGAGTTCCACGTATTTCATTTTTAACGGGACCGCTACCGTGCTTTTGCTGAAGTCATCTAAATATTGTTTGATACGATCTTCCAGTTGCCCCTTTTTGCGGAAAACAACGATTGGGGTAATGGAATAGTATTTCTGCAGGTACCGGTAAATGCCTTCACATTGGGTACGCAGGGTGGGATTGAGGATCACAAAAAAGGGATTCCCGGTGACACCCCCATCATTGGGCATGTTGACATTGATCACCGGTATGTTCTTTCTTAATCCTGCATCGGCAAAGATTTTGACTTCCGAAGCTGTGCAATGGGCTATGATAAAGGAAACGCTGTCGAGCTCACGCCGGTTCAGTTGCTGTAAGAGCGTTTCATTGGCGGACCGGGTATCAAAGACGAAGACTTCCAGCGGACTTTTTTCTTTATTCAGGGAATCCAATGCCAGTTGAGCGCCTTCATAAAATTCGAGACCGGGGTTGATAAATTTTGGGAAAATGTTCCTGGCATAGCGATACCCCAGGGTATCATTAAATGCCGAATCCAGATAAAGCGGTGCAAAAATGGCGATCCTCTGTTTAGGAACGGTTTCTTGGGCAACAGCAAACAGGGAGGTCAGGAAGAAAATGAACAGGAATAAGAAGTTTTTTTTCATTTGACTTATTTTAATTCTCTTTCCCGACCCTTTACACAACAAACGTAATGTTATTCCCATTCTATCGTAGACGGGGGTTTACTGCTGATATCATACACCACCCGGTTGATCCCCCTGACATTATTGATGATCTCACTGGATATATTGGCTAAGAATTCAAAGGGCAAATGCGCCCAATCGGCTGTCATTCCATCCACACTGGTTACAGCTCTTAAGGCCACCGTGTATTCATAAGTTCTTTCATCACCCATTACCCCCACGGTCTTTACAGGCAGTAAGATTGCGCCGGCCTGCCATACGGTTGCGTATAAATTGTTATCCTTAAGCCCCCTGATGTAAATATCGTCCGCTTCCTGCAGTAATTGTACTTTCTCTTCGTTGATTTCTCCCAGGATACGGATCGCAAGACCAGGCCCGGGGAAAGGATGACGATCCACCAGGTCGGAGGGAATACCCAGTTCCCTTCCCACTTTTCGTACTTCATCTTTAAAAAGGAAACGCAGGGGTTCTACCAGTTCAAGGTGCAGGTGTTCGGGTAATCCACCCACATTGTGATGAGATTTGATGGTTACCGAAGGGCCGTGGACCGATACACTCTCGATGACATCGGGATAAATAGTGCCCTGTCCGAGTAATTCCACGCCATCAATCTTTTTTGATTCTTCCTGGAACACATCAATGAATAAATGACCGATCACTTTTCGCTTGTCTTCGGGGTCAGTTTTGCCGGCCAGTTCCTTATAGAACCGCTGTTTCGCGTCGATCCCTTTTACGTTCAATCCCAGTTGCGCATATGTTTTTAAAACATTCTCAAATTCATTTTTTCGCAGCAGGCCGTTATCAACAAAAATCCCATGCAGGTGATCCCCGATGGCTTGGTGGATGAGGGTAGCCGCCACAGTCGAATCCACACCG
>CAYSIU010000511.1:0-2394 GCA_964431095.1 uncultured Chitinophaga sp.
TAAAAGAGGTAGCCGGTGTCGCCCCAGTAGCTGTCATCAAAGATCTTGTCGTTGACCATTTTACCCAGTTCTTTCAAAAAAGGGATCCATTCGATATCGTTCCCGTTCCGTAGTTTTTCCGTCAATAATTTCAGGAAGGGATTATTGACCGGCACATCTGCGATCTGCTTGGTCCCGATAATATGCGCATCCGGCGCTTTTTCCAGGATGTCGTGTATCATACGATAGCCGCCGCAGGAACCCATGAACACGATCTTTGAAGCGGTTGACATCTGTTCGATGGTATACGGCGCATTGTAACTGTGACCCCTGTTGATGGTAACGGTGGGACGGATCTTATTTTTTACCAGGTAATCACATAATGCTTTCTGTGCCTGTGCGTCTTCATCCGTTTCTTCGGGCAGGGGTCGGTTCATGTACAAACTCACCGGTTTCCCCCTGGCAGCGGTAACGGTCACCCACTGATTGTTGCTTCCGTCTATTTTCCAGTTGGGGTTGTTGAACATGGCGATCAGTCCGGGGAAAACGCCGATCCCGTCTTTGTCACCGTAAATAAATAATTGAATGGCGACCCGGCTGCTGTCATCGGCCAATGCCGAATAGGGCACTGCATAGACCGGTGGGATACCCAATTCTTTAGTCAGGTCAATTTTCTGGGTGCTGTCGGCAGAAAGAAAAAGTTTGTTCAGGATATTATAGATCGCAATTCCCCGTTTATTGTTCCGCGCCAGGTTGCCCTGGTAATAGGTCTGCACGTTCTTCAGCATTTCATCCGCCACGGGTTTCAGGGTTTCTGCGATACTTGCGTAAGAATCCGCTACATCTACGCCATCTTCCAGCCCGTCGGATTTTTCAAGATTTTTTACAAAAGCCCTCATCAGGTCAACCGCGTCCTCGTTATTGCTGAACGAAGCCAGGAAATTATCCAGCTTATTGAAGCCCGCCGACATTTTGATGAACTTCCTGTACTTGTCAAAATGAAGGTTAAGTAACAATGAATCGCCCCGCTGGTGGGGAGCCCTTGCCATCATCAGCGGGTACACCCCTTTTACAAAGCTGGAAGTATAAATGGAACCATCCGATAATACGGCCAGGTAATACAGCTCTTCCGCGGTAAGGGCCTGGATACATTTAAAACGAATATCAAGATTGCTTTCGGTATGCAGGCCATTGATGATGTTGACGAAATTTTCTTTGGCTTTTGTTTCCAGCCTACGGGCCAGTGATTCATATTCAAAGGCCGTGTCCCTGTCCAGGGCAGCCCTCCTGGCATAATCCATCCTGGTTCTGACCAGCAGCCGATAATACAATACCGAGTCATCCTTGGCCGCATCAATTTCTTCAAAACTGAGTTTGCCGTTTACAATGTTGTCAAGGAAACAGAAGTATTGCTGGCCGTCTTTGCTACGGGCCATCCTCACAATGGTCCTGATGAAATTATCATCCGTGATATTTCGTATGATATAGCCAAACTTATTATTGGCCTGGGCATAATCATACAGCATCTTGGGATATTTTTTGGCCACCGTTCTGACCAGGCTGTCGGCAAAAGGCACATCGGGATTCAGGCTGAGCGTAGAAAATATCTTGTCGGGATGAAGCTGGCAATATTTCAGCACCAGTTTATTTTTGGCGTCCTTGTATCCGGGGTTTTTCTCAAAAATATTTGCATTGATCACTGTCGTTCCCGCATCAAAAGGCAACCGGCTGATGATGGGTTCGATGGATTCCCCGTTCCGGTCCTTGTTCATACATTCTTCATAGGCATTCAGGATAGCGGGAAGATTGATATAGTTCACTTTCCTCTCGGAGCGCTGTTTCCAGTTCGCCCGGAAATATTTCAATACATTTTCCAGCCCGAAGAGATAATTCACCTTCAGCCGGTGATCAAATACTTTATCCGTTTCGATCATGTACTGGAGAATATCTGTTTTTTTTACCAGGGCCTGGGTGAGCAAAAAATTGATATCATCATTGGAAGAAGGTGTGAATTGCTTATCGGCAATGCCGTCCGATGCTAAAATGGCTTTTTGTTCGGCATCAATGACATCGTGGTTTCGCTGGCGCCTGAATTCCGGTCTGTAATTCGGAGGAATCTTCAGGGTATCGGTCAGGCTGACACCCTGGGCATCGGTCATGGCGGCGATGAACAAAAAAAGGGCTAAGACAAGGTATCTGGGTTTTGCTATCATAAGGATCGTTGTTCAAAGTTAACAAGCCTGCCTGAAATGGCTTATTTGAGCGGTTTGTCCCTGATACAGACGTTGTTAGGGTCCATTCCGCTGTAAGTTTCGCCAATTATTTTGCAGGAAGAAAATGGCCCCCAGGTAAATATTAAGTTATCATTAAGTCTCTGTAAACAACTGACCCTGATTTTCCTGCCATATAATTTCC
>CAYSIU010000512.1:0-2390 GCA_964431095.1 uncultured Chitinophaga sp.
AGTATCGCCTTTCCAGGCTTTGACCAGGGCAAAGGCAGCATCAAATGCATGCTCCAATAAATAATCTTTGCCGCTGAAACTTCTTACCTCCTTGCCTTGCGCAACCTCTGTCCCCGCCCCGGCAGGAGTAAACACCGCAGGCATCCCGTACCCTGCTGCCAGGCAACGCGTGGCCAGCGTACCCTGCGGTATCAGCTCCACTTCCAGCTCACCGCTCAACAGCTGCCTTTCAAATTCTGCGTTCTCCCCTACATAAGAAGAGATCATTTTTTTCACTTGTTTCTGTTGCAGCATCAACCCGATCCCAAAGTCATCCACTCCTGCGTTATTAGAGATACAGGTCAGGTTTTTCACTCCCTTTTTTACCAATGCTGCAATACAATTTTCGGGAATGCCACACAATCCAAAACCACCCAGCATAATTACGTCCCCGTCCCGAATATCATGAATCGCTTCGTCGGCGGAATTAACCACTTTGTTCATGCTTCAATAATTAAGCGGTAAAATTAAGGAACTTGCCGCCCGGATGTTCTTAACGGTTCAAGCAGACTTTTCTTTGTCTTTTGAGAACAAAAGGGATCTGCTAACTATTTAATCGGGCTTATTGACGGAACGTTTGCTGCTGTCTGACCTGGGTTTTTGGACCGACGACAGGACGGTTTTGACGTTGCTAAGCGAATCCATTATTGTTTTTAATAACACCGGGTGCGAGCGATAATAGGCAAAACTTTGCTGGAATTCGTCTTTACTGACATGGTGAAGATCGAAGATCTGCCTGTACAGTTTTATACTTTCAATTTTCTTATCCAGTGTGCTGTCTTTATTGAATACGTAATCCCGGAGGAACTGATCGGCCCGCATCATATCCCACAGCACTGCCTGCATTTTTTCCTTAGGTAAAACATCATCGGGGACATGGTTCCTGCTTTTGCAGGCAGCGAAAAGAATACAGCTATAAATTATCAGCAGTCCTTTTCTCATTTTAACTCTTTATACGCGGCGGCATTGGTGAGATCAAGCCTGGTCAATATGTCTTTGGCCCTGACCTTTGTTTCGCCGGTGGCTTTGCTGAATACTTTAACCAGTTCCGTACTCTTGCCCTGGAAAAAGAATTGCAGGATCATGGAGTTGGGGTTCTCCCCATTAATGGTATTGAGGTAATTCAGGCAGTTAAGGATACCCGACCGGCCCGCTTCTTCGTTCTCGAAGAAAATGTCCATGCCGGCACGATAATAAGCGTATAATGCGTCGTGGAAAAGAGCAAAGCGGTTATTGTTAAGATTCTCTGCCAGCCAGTAACGGTTACGAAGGCTTTCAAATGACTTCCATCCCTTGATATCCCTGCTTTCGGGCGCATTATTGACGATATTCCATGCCTTTTGAAAATACACATCACCGCCCCGTAAGGAAAATGAGGCATAATCAAAACCCAGGATAAGATTTGCGTAAAACGCCAATACCGCCGTAATATTTGCCACCAGCGGGTCATTGCCCTGGATCCTGTTTTCATTGAACTCCACGGGCTGGAACTCCACATAGCGGAATGTAATTTCATCATCCAGGTAATTGATAATGGGGGAATCATACGTGGTGTTATACACCGGGCGGGCAGCCTGGACGGTCAATTTCCCTTTATAGACATTATTGCCAAGGTCCTGGTCGATCGTCAGCAAAAAACTGCATGCGATCTTTTCAGCCGGCTGAAAAATATCCGTAGTCCATCTCCGGTTGTTCAAAAAACTTGTCAGCGCTGTCTGGAGCGTCTGGAACACTTTCTTGTCAACGGTCGTGCTTATTTTGCTGGCGATAATAGTTACCCGCGCCTGTATCTCCTGTCCATGGATCCACCCCGAAAAAAGAATAAAGGCGATCACGATCAAACTTTTCTTATGCATAATAAAGACGGATTATGGTGTCAACAATATCTTTTGCTACTTCTATTTTGGAACGGGTGTCAAATTTGAACTCCTGCCCTCCTTTTTCGAATATAGTGATCTTATTGGTATCGAACCCAAAACCTGCCCCTTGATCCTGTAATGAATTCAGCACGATCATATCCGCATTCTTTTTTTTCAGCTTATCAAGGGCATGAGTTTTTTCATCATTTGTTTCCAGGGCAAAACCTACCAGTATCTGCCCCGCTTTTTTCTTTTCGCCCAGGCTTTGCAGGATATCTTTTGTACGGGTAAGCTCTACTGACAATTTCTCACCTGTTTTTTTGATTTTTTCATCCATCTTAACCGCCGGCGTATAATCGGCCACTGCAGCAGCCATAACCGTTATCTCTGCTGAATCAAAATACCTGCTGCAGGCCTGATACATCTCTTCTGCTTTTGTTACATGGATCACCTGCATTCCGTTGTCCGATGTAGCCAATGCATATGGTCCCC
>CAYSIU010000513.1:0-2390 GCA_964431095.1 uncultured Chitinophaga sp.
GTCTTCGCATTTATAAAAAACCGGCATTATTAAGTGCAGGCTCGGAAAGCCCCCTCTTTTTTCCTCTTGTGATTGATAAACTGGAAAGCGCCCTGGCTCAGGCAAAACGGGTAACGATCGAAGGCGCCGGACATGTCCCGCATATGAGCCATCCCGCTCAATACATTGAGATGGTGAATAACTTTTGCCTGCCAACTTCCTGAAACCCTTTCTGAACGGGAACTCCGGCTAATCACAATAAGAGAAAAAAATTTTCCTGAAACTGTCCAATTTCTCAAGTCCTGTTTGTTATTTAGTTGTAACACATCATTTCAATCACATGTCTCGTTTTGCTCTGTAACGTCAGCGAAGGAGAACAGGGAGACGATAAAACTCAAACAAAATGGATGAATTCGTTTTAATTATGAGGCACGAAGACGGCAAGAAAGTCGCTTCACCGGAACAGATGCAGATCTGGATGAAACAAACCATGGACTGGATCGGTAACATTGCTGCCCGGAACAAATTCGTGAGCGGTACAGGCTTACCCTTTGACGATGCACGGGTGGTAACCCATAAAAACCATAATCATGTTGTCACCAACGGGCCTTTTGGTGAGATCAAAGAAACCATCGGCGGCTATATCATTGTAAAAGCAGATTCCGTTGAGGAAGCCGTGGAATTTGCCAAGGGCTGCCCGGTGCTGCAGGGCGAAGGCAATAGTGTGGAAGTAAGAAAAGTGGCCAGACGCGATGGGATTCACTAAAATTCCCGGTTCATAAAAATCAAAACCTGGCAGCGTCCCGGTTTCAAATAAAATAAGCTTTGTGTAACCGCTAAGGCATAAAGTCGCTAAGGTTGGCAATACCAGGATAGATCAGGATCAAATTAAATCACTACCCAAAACTTTAATGAAATGAAAGAATTCTTATTAGTATTCAGAAGAGAGCTGTCACAATCAGGTGCCCGGCCATCTGCAGAACAATACCAGGTAATGGCCAAACAATGGCAGGACTGGATGGGTGCATTGGTTGCACAAAACAAATTCGGAAGTGCAGGGAAGAGGCTTGGTTTCAATGGTAAAGTCGTTCAGGCCAACAAAAGCGTGATCAACGGTCCTTATGCTGAAGTAAAAGAAGCCATACAGGGCTATATGTTCATCATAGCTGATAATATAGAAGAAGCGGCCGAACTGGCAAAAGGTTGTCCTGTTTTAATCTATGGAGGGAATGTGGAAGTGCGGCCGATCGTATCGGCGGATGGACAGTAGAACAGGTGAACAGAGGAACCAGGAATGACGAAGCAGATCCAGACATATCAAGACGATTCCTCCACCACCCGGGACGCTTACTTCCAGTTGCATCTGTTCAATATTCCCATCCTGTCAGTAGTTTTGCGGAAGATTTTTTTTATGGACAATGGGGAGCTCATACCACATTTATTCCGGACAGAATACCGGAAGATCGTTTCCGTCCTTTGCAAACATTTCGGGTTCGATCAAATAGAGATCGCTGAAGATATTGCCAGCGATACTTTTCTTACGGCGGCGGAAACCTGGGGACATAGCCGAATTCCACCCAATCCCACCGCATGGCTTTACAGCGTAGCTAAGAACAAAGCCAGGAACTATTTACAAAGGGAAAAACTTTTTGACAATAAGATCTCAAAGGAACTGATCCAGTCTGAAAATAACGAAGAACCCGAAATCGATCTTTCCCCTCAAAATATCAACGACAGCCAGTTGCAGATGATGTTTGCCATTTGTCATCCTGCCATCCCGGCGGAGGCACAGATCGGGTTATCCCTTCGTATTCTTTGCGGCTTTGGGATCGACGAAATTGCTGATGCTTTTTTAACCAATAAAGAAACGATCAATAAAAGATTATTCCGTGCCAGGGAAAAGCTGCGTGAAGAAAAGATCAAAATGGAGATCCCCGCTTCGGCAGAGATCCACCAGCGACTGGAAACCGTGCTTACCACCATTTATTTATTGTTCAGTGAGGGTTATTACTCCGAAAGCCAGAACAGGATCATCCGTAAAGAGCTATGCCTGGAAGCCATCCGGCTCTGTTACATGCTGGTGGAGAACCCTGCCACGAACCAACCGGCCGTCAATGCTTTGCTTTCGCTGATGTGTTTCCATTCTTCCCGTTTCGAGGCGAGAATAAATGAGCGGGGTGAACCGGTCCTTTACCAGGACCAGGACAGCACACTTTGGGATACCGACCTGATCCGCAAAGGAGAATATTTTTTGCATTGTGCTGCCACCGGGGATGTCTTGTCAAAATACCACCTGGAAGCTGCGATCGCTTACTGGCATACGCATAAGGCAGACACGAAAGAAAAATGGGAAAGCATCCTGCAACTCTACAACCAGTTGCTGCAGATCGAGTATTCGCCCATTGCAGCAC
>CAYSIU010000514.1:0-2387 GCA_964431095.1 uncultured Chitinophaga sp.
AAGGGTCATCCCTGCTTCCCCCTCGAATGGCCTGGGGGTAATATTAAAATGTTTCCTGCCAAGTCCGGCATCCACATTCAGTTCAGGACCCATCAATTTTCCTGTACCTGATTTCAACCCCGTAGCCACAACAAGTTCTTTAACCGTGGCAGGCATACCCGGTGCTGCTATTATTACCAGCATTTCTGTATCATTCAGTATGATGCATACCTACCCCGGAGATATGATATTTAACCTAAAAGCTCCAAATGGCCAAATCCTTAACCTGTATAAATACAATAACGGGTTTTTCACAGGTGCAGTAAGTGTTCCAACGGCAGGATGGTATAATGCTGTTTGCAATAACAGCTCATCTACTGCATACAGTGCTGTGCCTACACCTTACATGTACGGAATTACACCGCCTCCCGGTCCTTACAAACCAGATGCAAGAAATACAAATGTGGGGGGTGTACCCTTCCAGAATCCAAATGGCTATATATCCAATGCTAACGCATTCTTGCCAGATCTCGGAACAACGGGTGCGGCTGTTAATGGAGTGTGGACTTTGGCAATGGCCGATGGTGGTCCTGGCGATTTAGGTACTTTGACTTCCTGGTCAATTAGTATCGGTTATGGCGCACCTATCACGGGTATTTGGACTTCGCAGCCGGCTGCACCGAATACAATGTTTATTGATCCGGCGGCTACAATACCTTATCCTCCGGGTACTCCGGTTACCACGATATGGGTAAAACCTGCTGTCAACACGAATTATTCGGTTATAGCCAGTACAACGACTCCTCCTTGCACCAGTGCACCTACAATTGTACCTGTAACAGTGAATACTCCTTTGAGCAACCTGGTAAACCCGACGAACAAGACGGTTTGTGTGGGAAGCAATACCAGCTTTACAGCATCTGCCACTGGAGGTCCGTTTACCTATCAATGGCAGGAAAGCAAGGATAATGGTCTTACCTGGAATAACCTCTCCGATGGCGGAGTCTATTCCGGTACCAATACAGGTACGCTGACACTTACCGGTGTAACAAGGGCTGCTCCGGTTGATATGAATAATTACAGGTATCGTGTCATCATGTCATCGCCGCCATGCCCCGGCACCTTTACTACCAGTTCAGCTTTGTTGACTGTGCTGGCATTACCATCTGTGACCATTACGGCTTCAGACCTGGCATTAACTCCGGGTCAGACCTCTACGATTACAGGTACAAGTAACCCCGCACCGCTATCTTCCACTAGTTGGTCATGGACATTGAATGGTTCGACGATTGCCGGCGCTTTGACCAATAGTGTAACTGCGGATATCAATAAACTGGGTGTTTACAGGGCCTGGGTAACAGATGTGAATGGCTGTTTCAATGGTTCTAACAGCGTGCTGATTGAAGCAGAAGCATCTGACAGGTTGTGGATCTACCCGAACCCGACAACAGGAAAATTCGAAGTCAGATGGTATTATCCTGGTATATTGACCGAAAAGAGAAGAGTTACGATTTTCAACTCGGTCGGGCAAAAGCTCATGACCAAAGACTTCCCGATGACCAACGTAACACCGCATTACCTCAGCATGCAGTTCGATCTGAGCGGCTTGCAGGGTGGTGTGTATGTGGTGAACGTGGTGGATATCTACGATAAGAAGATCGCAACAGGTCTTGTGATCAAGCAATAATAAAAGATAAGTTTTAAAAAGACTTATACCAAAGCCCTTCGCAACAGCGAAGGGCTTTTTCGTGAATAGTCAATAGTCAACGGATCTTATATCCAGGCGATTAACCTGATTGGATGAAAGATCGGATAACCGCTCTGTTCTGCAAACTGTTGAGTGATGATTGCCCTCCCGATAGTGATCGGGAGCTAACTGATCTTCATCTGCTTCCAGGCATTGATCAGGCTATTGGTAGAGGAGTCATGGTTATTGACGGGATCTTCGGATTGTAACTCCGGGAGGATCTTACCGGCTAATTGTTTGCCGAGTTCAACTCCCCATTGGTCGAAACTGTAGATGTTCCAGATAATGCCCTGTACAAATATCTTATGTTCATAAAGCGCGATCAATGAGCCTAAAGTGCGTGGCGTGATCTTCTTCACCAAAATAGAATTAGTCGGCCGGTTGCCATCAAATTCTTTAAACGGAGCCAATTTTTCTATTTCAGCATCTGACTTCCCTGCTGCTTTTAACTCAGCTACTACTTCCTCACGGGTTTTCCCATTCATCAGGGCTTCGGTTTGGGCGAAAAAGTTAGACAATAGCATCTGGTGATGCTCGCCCAGCGGATTATGTGACTGTGCAGGAGCGATAAAATCGCAAGGGATCAGTTTTGTTCCCTGGTGAATCAGCTGATAAAATGCATGCTGACCGTTAGTGCCTGGTTCGCCCCAAATGATCGGTC
>CAYSIU010000515.1:0-2379 GCA_964431095.1 uncultured Chitinophaga sp.
GCAGCAAGCATCAGGAGGGTGGACCTGTTTTTCTCTTTTACCGCCTGCAGTATTGCAGTGGGTGTCAATAGAAGTACAAACAGTCCCGCATAGCTGTGGAGCATGGTTCCTTCCGTGTTGGGAAAACGCATTCTCACTGAATAAAAAGGGAACAGCATGCTGCTGAGGGCGCCCGGGTGCAGGTAATTTGAATTGAAGAAAGAGCTTTGGGTGGCGATACCCGCACCACGGCTCATATGGTTCAGGAGTTCCAACGTGAAATATAGACAGGGAAAGCAAAACAGTATCGTCATGCCGGCTGAAAGCAGCAGGTACCGGGCACGGGCAGCATTCCCTTTTTTTTCTTTGCCCGATCCAAGAAAATAAATAAGAATAAAGAGTAGCAGGCTATAGGTAGTAATAATATTGAAAGCCGCATATACACTCGTAAACATCAGGGTATAACAGATGGCTGCCTGGAGTGCATTACTGAAGGAAGGAGCCTGAAGTAATTTCAGGAGCGAAGCCAGCAGGAGGGGGATGAATGCGGCGGCTGTAATGTAGAGCAGCCATTGCGATGAACCTGTTATGAAACCCGAAAGCATGTAGCAGGTGGCCAGTAATTGCGCGATCGTTTCATTCTTCAGGATGAAGTGGCGCAAAAAATAGAACATGCTCCAACCGGAGAGCAACACAAAAAAAATGAATTCGATATGCAGCGCATAAATATCATAATTGAAAATAGTGCCGAATGCCAATTGAGGTGTGCTATAGATCCCCCAGGTGAGATTGCTATGCAAGGGGAAACCCAATCCCCAGGTATTGAACCAGTAGGGCATTTCACCGTGACGGATACACTGGCTGATAAAATGATTGATCGGGTATTCCAGGGCTACGACATCATTCTTCAGGGCCCGCAGCATAAAACTGACTGGGGCAAAAGCCAGCAAGCCGCAGAGAGAGATAAAAAAATAAGGTTTCAGGATCCTTTTCAAAGCAGCCGTTTATAGGTCAATTGAAGATAATACTTCAATAATGAAAACTATTTTTCACTATTGACGATTCACTTCTTCAGCTTCCAGTTGCCATTCACCACCCAATCATAGATAAAAATCGGCAAAACCCGCTGAATGTGGTAAACCCACCACCATCTTTTGGTAATGAACGCTCTTTTTCTTTTTTTCCCGATGGCCCGTTGAGCCTGGCGGGCTGCCTTTTCAACTGATGCGACCCAAAACAGGCGATCCCCTTTCCCCATGGCAGTATTGATATAACCTGGTATCAATTCGGTAAGGGTGATCTTATTTTTCTCATGTTTTGCTTTTACCCGCAACCCTTCGAGGTAAATAGATTGAAAAGCTTTGCTTGCATGATAGGCCGGGGCCAATTTGTTTCCCCTCGCGGCCGCTACAGAAGTAATGCCGGCAATATGTCCTTCCCCCTTGCTTTTAAAATAATCCCAAGCAACGTTCGCCACTTTTGTAAAACCTTTTACATTTACTGCCACTGTTTCGTCTTCGGGACCTGCTTTAAGGCTGTCATTGAGCTGGATGATAGAAGCTGCAATGATGACAATATCCGCCCCTTTCAATGTTTGTATTGTTTCCCGTATAGTATCCCCGATCGTTTCATCTGCAATATCGGCTCTTTTGGTAATGATCCTGTCGGGGAATTGTTCCCGGAGTTCAGTGAGTAAATGTTCCCTTCGCGCGATAACGGCCACGTCGCAATGATCGCGGGCATACAGGATGGCCAGTTGCCTGCCCAGCCCTGAACTGCCGCCGACAATAAGGATTTTTTTAGTCATGAACGGATGATTTGCCGGTAGCTTTTCTTTTTATCCCTTTCCCACCAGTAATAACCCAATAGTTTACCGGTTACAAATTTCCCGAAATACCGTTCAAAGGACCGGTACAGGATGATATCATATTTCCGGTGAAAATTGATCCAGCAGGCATTACAGTTTTGCGAATAATGTTTTTGCTGCTTACGGGTTGCCTCCGCATTGATGATCTCATCCAGGGTATTGCTGTAGATATTGCCGATCAATACATCCAGGTTTTGGCAAATGGGTATATCCCCGTTCGGCAAGACCACGATGCTGTCGAGGATGCTGTTGCAGCTGAGTTGCAACCCACCCCTGCGCCATTCATCGTACAGCAACAGGAAATCGTAGTTCTCGGCAAATTCTTTCAGGGAGGGGGGCAACTTTTCCCGGATGTTCAGGAGCGCCTTTTGATCGGTACCGTTACCGACAGGATCGGTCCCGGTTTCTTTTTTCTGCCGGATCAGGTTCTTCGCTTCACTGAAGGAACGTATTTCAGGGGATTTCAGGGAACCGATATCGTGGTTGTGCGCATCTTCAATGGTATCAAAGAATGAAATATCGTTATACACGCC
>CAYSIU010000516.1:0-2378 GCA_964431095.1 uncultured Chitinophaga sp.
GCAAACGTTCATCAAAAGGAGCTTTGGTACCGGTCAATGCTTCCAGGCTCATCGCACCGATAATATCGGCCGCTTCCAGGCAATTATGCATCCGCTGTACCGCTTTTACTGCAAAGGCCAATATAAATTGCGTACCATTGATCAATGCCAGGCCTTCTTTTGGGCCGAGTTGAATCGCTTTTAAATCAAATTTCTTCAGGATATTGCTGGTTGCCAGTTGCTGGTTGCTATAGCATACCTGACCTAAGCCTATTAACGGGAGAAACAAGTGTGCCAACGGTGCAAGATCACCGGAGGCTCCCACGCTTCCTTTTTCAGGGACGACCGGTATTACATCATTTTCAATATGCCAGATGATACGTTGTACCGTTCCCAGTTCTACCCCGCTGTAGCCCTGCGCCAACGCATGCACTTTGGTAATGAGCATGATCTTTGCCACTTCAACCGGGATGGGATCTCCGACGCCCACGCTATGGCTTTCCAGCAATTTATGCTGCAGTGTCGCGGTATCTTCTTTGGAAATTTTTGCATTGGCCAGGATACCAAAACCGGTATTGACCCCATAAACTGTTTTATCGTTCTCCACGATATGCTGTACGTTGGCACGGGAGGTTTTTATTTTTTTTATGGCCTCCCCGTTCAGTACCGCCTCTACTTTTCCTGCGGCAATAGCGATCGCAGTTCCGGTAGTAAGCTGATCAATTCCATAGCGAAATTCTTTTGGCATAGCAGGCTTTTCGAGGCACAATTTAAATGAATCTGCTTACTTGAGCAGAGCGCCCAAGACCTGCCCGACAAGAAGACCGGAATCTTCATGGAAGGCTCGTGGTTTCAGGGAACATGATCATCCCTTATTCCCTATACCCACCAGTAACTCTTCAAACGCTGGCTGACCTTTATATAATAATATATCGCAGCAATAACGGCAATGATCCCGGCTACGAGAATGATATAAGCAAGAGTGTTGCTTGAAGAATTATTCAGGAATTCATAGTTCCGCCGGTTTCTTCCCAATAACACGATACTGACGCCCAGCAGGAAACCACCCAGCAGCGAGAAAACATAACATTTTACTTTATCGGTATAAATGTCTTTCCTGAGTTTACCGCAACTACCACAACGGGTAGCCGTGCTTTCCATGGGTTTGGAACACCATTGGCAATTGACCTGTGTGGAAGAAGGTGACTGTTCCATCATAAAAAAAATTTGAATGAAGAATTTTTATTTTATTTAGCCGAATCCGGCTTTTCAGTGACCCGAAATACAAAGAAAGCAAATTAACGGAAATGCATTTGCCGGGGGTTTTGGCAACGGAACAATCGCATCTTTCGGACTGACTAGTCTTTAACAGGAGCTTTGACAGGTTCCTTGACCGGGTTTGTGGGTTCCGGCCTGAGATACATTTCCAATAATTCCATTCGATCCATGGAGAGCATTGGCAACGGTGGTTCCATTTGAGTGAATTCAAAAGTATTTGGAATCGAATAGCGGATCAGCAGCATGGGCCGGATTTTCTCATTTTCATTCCTGGCCGAAGCAAACCATTGGCTGATGGTAAGTGCGTTTTCCAGCGAGTCCTGGTAGCCGATCATAAAACCATTATTCCCGAAACGGAACATATTCCTTACCATCTCTGTCACATCCACTCTTACGGTACGATCCTGTTTCCGGATGGGAACCTGTTTGATCACCTGGTCTTTAAGATTGGCCGTTGGCTGGTTCAACCAGCTGGTCATGGAATCCTGCCAAGGCTGAAGCACTCGCCTCACAATGAAATTCGTAACCCGGGCTTCATTTCTCTCAGCAGGGTCCCCCAGTTGCACAGGGTTCAGTATGAGTTCAGCATTACTGATCTGCTCAGGTTTAATGATCCAGGGTATAATGCCATAATTAAAGGCAATGTAGGAACGGCATTGCAGTTGTTTTCCTTTATCAAACCAGGTTGCGGTACCAATGAAAGGCGACTGGTCGCCTACCCGGTCCTCAAACAAATTGCTAACCAATACTGATCTGGAGTTAGTGTCGGATTTGAATACTACAGAAAAATCTGAATACCTAATCGCTGATTGTGCGGAAACCTGTGAAGAAATGATGATGATCAGCAGTTGCACCAAAAATCTCGAGGTAGTTTTCATTTGTAAAGTTTTGGTGACAAAGAATACCCCGCCTCACGGTTCATATCTTACATTATTAAATATAAGACTATGGTGGAGAGAAACAGCAAGTGTGCTCCTAATATTGAGTTAAATCCTTATTTGAATTATCTTTGCGACTCATTATTGGTCCGGTAGCTCAGCTGAATAGAGCAACTGCCTTCTAAGCAGTAGGTCACTGGTTTGAGTCCAGTCCGGATCACCAAAAGACTCTTCCCTTATGAA
>CAYSIU010000517.1:0-2367 GCA_964431095.1 uncultured Chitinophaga sp.
CATGAAGGATCGTCTGTTTTCTTTTGCAGCCATCATTGTATACGACACGGTTATTCCCGTCTTCGAAACGTATAAAATTTTTTTCCTTGCTGTTATAGACCCCATATTTATACGCCAACGGAAAACCGGCATCCGAAAGGTCGAGACGGACAGTCCACCAGTTCCCATCCTTTTCCAGCAGCACCGGTTGATCCGTTGCCCACTCCCCCATTCGTTTACCACTGCCGAGCAGGCAAACCGATTCATTTTTTCGCAGCAGCGGTGCCTTGACATTGAACAAATGGGTAGGGTTCTTATCTGATCCGTTCTTATTTTTCCCGGGCGCTCGTTTCAGTAACACTTTGCTGAAAGGAGCAGTAAAGAAAGCATTTTCATATTCGCCCGCATGATTCCAGGTATCGACCAATTGCAGCTCCTGCACCTCTTTTTTCAGCCCATCGAGCATACGGTCATGCCCCCATTCATGCAGCAATTCACCATCCTCATTCTTCAACAGGTACTTATAAAAAAGATCTTTTTGTAACTGCTTTCTTTTAATAGAAATAGTAGCCGACCAGAATTCATCGTTCAGGTAATCCATTGGCAAAGCTTTGGCGGGGTCGTTATTGCCCAATTCATCCAGGCTGCCGCAGATCCACATACTTTGTCTAAACCGGGTATGAAAACGGAGGTAAAACTGAAGTTTTATCACAATCGTTGATTCTTGGTTTTGTCGTGTTATTACGACACATTATTTACGAATATAAAAAAAACATGCAAGGTTCGTAATTTTATTTGAAGTGATCTTTAAAAAAAAGTATTCAAACCAGTGATTATTAATTACAAAGGCTGGCGCCGGCTCTTTCTGTTCTGCCTGGGACTCTCACTGGGAACTGCATTTTGTATGAAGTGGATCGAAGAGGAATTCATTGTCGGTGGACACCCTTTTACTATGATCGGTCTGGAGATCTTTTACCCTAAGGACCGCGTATTCGCCATTCTTTCCGGGCTGGATGAGCATGTAAAAATATTGCTCAGGACCCAGCTCATTTTTGATTTTCTTTTTATGGCAGGAATCTACCCCGGGATTGCGGCCCTGTGCATGATGGCAAAAGAAAAACTAACGAACCGATCATTTAAAAAAGCGCTTTGGATACTGGCCTTCCTGCAGCTGCCGGCATGGGGTTGCGATGTCTTTGAGAATAGCCGCCTGTTAAAATGGATCAATGAACCGGGCAGCATCAGTGGTTTTGGGTTTTATCATTTCATCGTTGCTACGAAATGGATCCTCGCATTATCAGCCACCCTGGTGGGAATACCTCTTGCGTTGAAAAAAAGAAAAGCATAATAGCTGTTGTAAAACTCTTTTTTTGATTCAGGATCGCTGCCCTATTTTTGCCCCGCCTGCCCCGCTTCCGGCAGCTTAAACCCCTTTGAATGGAACAAAGAAAGAAGAATAAAGGAATCTGGTGGCTTGTCTTCCTCGCCGCCACCGCAGGACTGATCTTTGCTATTTACAGCCATTGGCAATGGACGACACTGATTCTGCCTTTCCAGACCACT
This sequence comes from uncultured Chitinophaga sp., assembly GCA_964431095.1. Lineage (GTDB taxonomy): Bacteria > Bacteroidota > Bacteroidia > Chitinophagales > Chitinophagaceae > JJ008. Next base: position 1,543 of record CAYSIU010000517.1, read on the forward strand.
GCTTTTGTAAAAGCCCTGGATATTATGTAAGCAATTAACAGCTGTTGATATTTTCTTTATCAGCCACATCACTGCCACGGCTTAATTTTACCTGCCCGCCATAATTATTTACTAATTTAGCAGCCGGAACCAGCTGATATCTTTAAACCAACTACTATGAGAAAAATCCTGCTGTTGCTGTTTAGCCTTACTCTTCCTGCCCTATTCATCTATCATGCTTCTGCTTCAAGCATTGTTATTCCAACAACCATTGATTCCTCGGAGCGGGCCCTGGTAAGAGCCTCCTATGAAGCGTTCAGGAGCCTTCCGGGAAAAGAGCGCCGGCAAAAGTTGCTGGAAGCCCGGCGGGAAATAAAAAAATTCAAAGCTGCGCGAAAGGCAGGAAAAGAAGCGGACACCAACCTCCTGGTCCTGGTGGTACTGGCCATTTTATTGCCACCGCTTGCTGTCTATCTGCATGAACATGACACGAACACCAAATTCTGGATCACCCTGCTTTTATTTTTGCTGGGTATCGCCGGGGCTGTTTTTATCAGCAACTGGCTCATCTTTGCAGCCATCGTGTATGCGCTGATCATTGTTTTGGGAGGAGCCTGAAAGCAGGGATCTCCTGCTCAGTTTTCTCTGATTTCTTTTATCTTTAATCAGCGGAAATAACCATTCCTTTTACCCAAGCAACCATCTCATGCAACTGCTGCTTTGTTTGTTTCTCCTGATCTTTTTGTCCTGCGGTCAACAGTCGTCAAAACAAGTCGAAACAGGCCCAAGGGTCGAATCATTGAAAACAGTTTCCGACAGTACCAGGTATCCCGGTAAACAAACAAA
>CAYSIU010000518.1:0-2360 GCA_964431095.1 uncultured Chitinophaga sp.
CGCCCCAGCGGGAAAGATTCTCGATTTTCGCATCGAGGTCCCGATTGACGCGAACCAACTTCCGAACGCCGATCGCCGGCGACGTCACGACGATCAAGAAGAGGAACGGCGGGAAGGAAAACCAGAAATTCGCAAACTTCATCAGCGCCCATGAGACGGACCCGGAGGCAAATCCGCACAAAAACGGAACAAAAAAAAACCGGAAATCATCGAAAAGGGGTGCGAAACACCCAAAGAAAACAAACACACACTCCAAATAATCCGATCCCATCAATTGGTTCAGCCCATAACATGATGGCCCAGTCCTGTAAGTTTGATTACTCCTCTACCCAGGCACCCAGAAGCCTGCGGAAAGAGGGGATAAAAGTCATTCTTACAAACAGAAACCCCGCCACTATCATGACCGACCCGATGATGGCTGACCGTGTATACTTACTGCCGTTGACGGTGGAAAGCATTGAAAAAATCCTGGAAGAGAATGAAATCGATGCGGTACTACCCACCATGGGCGGACAAACTGCGCTGAACCTTGCCAAGGAAGCGGATGATCTCGGGCTTTGGAAACAGTACAATGTCCGGCTGATCGGGGTCGATATTAAAGCAATTGAAAAAGCAGAGGACCGTGAAAAATTCCGCCAATGGATGATCGCACTGGGAGTGAAAGTAGCCCAGGCCAAAACCGCCAACTCCTTTCTTGAAGGAAAAGAATTTGCACAGGAGATCGGTTTTCCTCTCGTGATCCGTCCATCATTTACTTTGGGCGGCACCGGGGGCGGTTTTGTACATGATAAAAATGGGCTTGATGAAGCCCTGAACCGCGGACTCCAGGCCTCTCCTATTCATGAAGTGCTGGTGGAAAAAGCTGTACTGGGCTGGAAGGAATTTGAATTGGAATTACTGCGGGATGCCGCAGATAATGTCTGCATCATTTGCACAGTAGAGAATTTTGACCCCATGGGAGTGCATACCGGTGATTCCATCACCATTGCCCCAGCTATGACACTCAGTGATACGGCGATGCAGCTAATGCGCGATACCGCGATCCGGATGATGAGGGATCTTGGCAATTTTGCGGGTGGCTGTAATGTGCAGTTCGCTCTCCATCCCGGTACGGAAGAGATCATTGCTGTGGAGATCAATCCAAGGGTCAGCCGGTCATCCGCGCTGGCCAGCAAAGCCACCGGGTATCCTATTGCAAAGATCGCGGCGAAACTGGCGATCGGTTACCGGCTGGATGAACTGGAAAACCAGATCACCAAAACAACTTCCGCTTATTTTGAACCTGCTCTGGATTATGTGATCGTCAAAATACCCCGCTGGAATTTTGATAAGTTCAAAGGAGCCGATGATACGCTGGGTCTTCAGATGAAAAGTGTAGGCGAAGTAATGGCGATTGGTCGAAGCTTTAATGAGGCCATCCAGAAAGCCTGCCAGAGCCTGGAGAACAATGCCGTAGGACTTGGTTATTATGGCAAAAGCCTCATGCATGCTGAAGAGTTACTGGAATATATTAAAACCCCGAGGTGGGATCGCATCTTCCGGATCAAAGACGCCCTGATGGCAGGGATATCAGTGGGTACTATCTCCAAGGCAACCAATGGCATCGACAGGTGGTTCCTTTATGAAATCCAAAAGCTGGTGGATCTTGAAAAAGAGATGTCAAAATATGACCTGGAGAGTCTTCCACCCGAACTGTTGCGAAGGGCTAAAGTAAATGGTTTCAGTGATGAACAGATAAGCCGGATCACGGGGCAGGACGATGAGGAAGACGTTTATAAAAAGAGAAAGGCAGCGGGTATAACCAGGGTATACAAAATGGTAGACACCTGTTCAGCCGAGTTTGAAGCGAAGACCCCTTATTTCTATTCCACTTTTGAAGAAGGAAACAGCAACGAAAGCAAACGCTCCGCTCAAAAGAAGATCATTGTATTGGGCAGTGGTCCCAATCGTATCGGCCAGGGGATTGAGTTTGATTATTGTTGTGTTCACGGATTACAGGCCATCAAGGAGTGTGGGTATGAAGCTATCATGATCAACTGTAACCCGGAAACCGTTTCTACGGACTTTGACATGGCCGATAAATTATATTTCGAGCCGGTGTACTGGGAGCACCTCTGGGAGATCATTGAACATGAAAAACCGGATGGTATCATTGTCCAACTGGGTGGACAAACTGCATTAAAACTTGCGCAACAACTGCATAAAAAAGGGATCAGCATTATCGGGACGGCTTTTGACAGTCTTGATATTGCCGAAGACCGCGGCCGTTTCAGCGATATGCTGAAAGAGCTGGGTATCCCCTATCCTGATTACGGCACAGCATGGTCGGTGGATGATGCGGTGGTCGTCGCGAATAAAGT
>CAYSIU010000519.1:0-2346 GCA_964431095.1 uncultured Chitinophaga sp.
CTTCCAGCATTTCATTCCAATCTCTTTTATCAGCCCGGGCATTTGCCGCATAATGGTTCTCATCAAAACCGGGCAGGGGAGTAGTATCCTTTCTGGCAAAACAGAGTGCCCGGTAGGCAAATATCCTTTCGGCGTCAATGATATGCTGTAATACTTCTTTGATAGACCATTTGTCCCCGACATACCGGTAATCTCTTCTATCGGCCGGAATGGATTCCAGGAAACGAGTAAAGGCAGTCGCCTGATTTTTGAATGCTTCTGTCAGGTCATTTTCAACCACCTGGCCGATATATTGATGAAAATATTCTGGTACACGTGAAAGATCGGGGCGGGGCATCGGGGTTAATATTTAGAAGTTAAGTTGTTTTATAAAGTTATCTCAGCAGGGTTATTCATTTCATTCCTCAATTAACCTTTTGGTTTGGGCTTAACAGTTGTCCTGGGTTTTACTGTGACCGGTTTTTTTTCACCTTTCATTGCAGCCGCCAGTTTAACGGCTTCATAGGCGTTAATGATTCCACCCGACCTGCTCAGTGTGCTCATATCGACCATGGAACCGTTACCGGGGTTTTTTACGGGCATCCCGGGGTTGCGGGCCGATTTTTCAATGATCTGCTTTACCTGCGCGGCACTCAGGTTGGGAAAATATTCCATGATAAAAGCTGCCACACCGGCCACCACGGGTGATGCCATACTGGTACCCTGCAGGAACTGGTAGGCGTTCCCACCCGGCACGGTTGAATAAATTTGTACACCCGGGGCAAATACATCCACTTCTTTTTTACCATAGTTGGAGAAACTGGCTGTAAGACCATGCGCCTTGGGGTCGCCACTGGCACCCACAGTGATCCAGTTATTGGGTCTTTTTCCATCCAGCAACTGGGGGGTGGGATAATTGTAGGTCGTATCAAGGTTCTGGGCATCATTACCGGCCGCGTGCACCATCAGTACTCCTTTGCTTTCTGCATAATGGACTGCATCGTCCACCCATTTCTTTTCAGGTGAATATCCTTTTCCGAAACTCATGTTGATCACCTGCGCGCCATTGTCCACGGCATAACGGATCGCGAGCGCGATATCTTTATCATGTTCATCGCCGTCAGGTACCGCGCGGATCATCATGATCTTTACATTATCGGCAATACCATCAATGCCCACCCCGTTTTTGCGGGCAGCACCGATGATACCGGCCACATGCGTACCGTGCAGGGCCGATTTATTACTCACCATCACATTGTTGTTGCCGTAGAACTTATCATTGAAGTCGTCATAATTATCCTGCACAATGTCGTTGCGGTAATTTTTGGGAGCCACTTCCGACGCTTCCATTTTATTCAGATCGCCTTCCAGCTGGTCGAGGATTTGCTGGTTGGTGATCTCGTCATTGTCGTTGTCCTTACAGATCTTAAGGAGTATTTCTTTTACTTTAAGGGCTGAGCTGTTACCGGTGCTGTAGGTGGAGAGCTCTTTGCAGGAATATTCTTCCTTCTTCAGCTCCTTGCGGATCACTGAGTCGCCGGTTTTCATGGTGAGAGACATACGCCGCAATTGCAATACCTCCAGCGGGTTTACATCTCCCACGATCTCGGCTCTTGACCTTTTCCACATCAGGTATTCATATGCATCAGCGGCCGAAAGGCTGTCCGGGTTCACCTCTTTGTTGGCCCATTTGTCTTTATACTTATGATAGACCCGTGCCGCTTCATAGGAGTCCTGTTCCACATTCTTCCCATCCCTTCCTCCAAGGAAGTTCCAGCCATATACATCATCTATATAACCATTATTATCATCATCGATACCATTGCCAGGGATCTCTTTGGGATTTTTCCAGAGTACAGCTTTGAGATCTTCATGCGTTGTGTCGATACCCGAATCGATTATTGCCACGATCACCGTCTTGCTTTTCAGTTTTTTTGCTTTTACAAAATCGTATGCTTTGTCTATGCTGATCCCGTAATAGCCACTGGACGCTTTATTCAATAGGTGACATTCTTTGGGTACTTCTTCTTTTTGTGCCAAGAGAGTAACGGAGAACCATGCGCTGATCGCCAGTAAAAAGGTACGTTTCATTTGATTGTTCATTTGCCTGGTTTTATACTGCAAAATTGCAATAGGCGTAAAAATAGTGATTACCATTCATACATTTTGCATAATTCAAAGCTGCCGGAAAGGGGTCTTTTAAGATTTTTTTGACGGACGGCAACTTCAGGGGGTTGCTTAGAAAGTTATAAGGTTTTAAGAGGTTGGACTGTATCCGTAAGCCGGTTACACATCAAACCGGATTCCCTGGGCAAGCGGCAATGAGTTGCTGTAATTAATGGTATTGGTCTGGCGTCGCATATAGGC
>CAYSIU010000520.1:0-2342 GCA_964431095.1 uncultured Chitinophaga sp.
CCCATTCTTTTTTTCATCATTTCCTCGTGTCGGGCTTTTCCTTCCGTTTTGAATTTTTCCAACTGGGCTTTCTGGTCGGGCGTGAGAATGCCATGGATCTTATCCCTATGATCTTTGCGAATGCTTTCCCTTTTGGCCTTCCAATCCCTAACGGTTATATCTTCGTTCTTCCTCAGTTTCTCCATCTGGTCCTGGAAATTTTTGTTCTCCGTTTTGAACTGTTCCCGCTGGGCGTCCGTAAGGTTCAGTTGTTTCATGACCATTTCGTGATGATGACGGAGCTCCCCCCGTTTTTCTTTCAGGAAGGGTTTATCCGTTTTTCTTTCAGGGATTTCCTGTGCTTTAACTGCAAAAACCAGCAGGAATGCCAGGGCGGAGAAAATCATTTTTTTCATATTGCTGCATTTTGTTTTTTGACGCCAAACCCTCCTGAAACTTTCGGTCTTTTATACCCGGAACAACAATAGGGCTCAGGCAATCAATACTTGTGATATAATAGTTGTGGACGGAATACAGACCCCATCTCAGGGGAAGGGTTTAATCCAAAGTAGGAAAATCTTCGTAAATGGCCAAAATCAGGTTTTAATGGCAGCGGCAGGGAGTGGGGCCTAACACAGAGCAACTGAAAAACGGAATATCACCGCGTCAATATTTCTTCGGATCACTCCCTTGCCAGGCTTCTGCTCTGGGACGCTATATTGAAAATGTAATCAGTTTTTATTGGCTAATTGACCACAAGCTGCATCAATGTCTCTTCCCCTGCTTCGGCGCAGCCGGACATTCACTCTATGCTTTTCCAGGTATTGCATAAAAGCCTGCACCTGGTCTTCCGCCGGTTTTTCAAACCGGGCAAAATCGATCGGGTTGTATTCAATGATATTGATGAGATCAGCCGGTACCTGGCGGTAAATCCTGATCAGCTCATCCGCGTCTTTGAGGGTATCATTAAAATCCTTGAAAAGAATATATTCAAAAGTGATCTCGTTCCGGGTTTGTTTATAAAAATAATTCAGCGCATCCACGAGCGTTTTGATATTGTTGCTGTCGTTGATGGGCATGATCTCATGCCGTTTGGCATCGTTGGCAGCATGCAGGGACAAAGCCAGTTTGAATTTTACCTTATCATCCCCCAGTTGCCGGATGCCTTTGGCCACCCCGGCCGTGGAAACGGTGATCCTTTTCGGGCTCATACCCATTCCATCCGGGGAGCTGATACGGTCAATGGCTTTTATCACATTCTTATAATTAAGTAACGGTTCACCCATACCCATGAAAACAATATTGCTGAGCCGCTGCCCGTGATTTTTCTCACATTGCGCGTTGATGATGACCACCTGGTCATAGATCTCGTCAAAGTCGAGGTTTCTTTTTCGTTCCATATATCCCGTTGCACAGAATTTGCAACTCAGGGAACAACCGATCTGCGAAGAGACACAGGCTGTATGCCTGGACACAGTCGGGATGAGCACTCCCTCTACCAGGTGACCTTCATGTGTTTTAAAACGTGACTTGATGGTGCCATCAACCGAAGTTTGAATGGTATCAATCGTAAGAGCAGGCAGGGAGAAATCTTCTTTCAGTTTTGCACGGAGCTCTTTGCTGAGATTGGTCATGGCATCGAAATCACGCGCCTGTTTTTGCCAGAGCCATTCATATACCTGCCGTGCCCGGAATTTTTTTTCGTCGAGTCCGTCAAAATATTGTTCCAACTCTTCGAAAGAAAAGTACCGGATATTTTTTGGGGTCTTTATCATCACAGGCAAAGATAATCTCCCCTCCAGGGATTCATCGGATTTCACAGATATTTGCTGATAAACAAAAAGCAATGAATGCGGTTTATGTCATAGATGCCATACGAACCCCCGTTGGTAAATATGGCGGGGCGCTCAGCAGTGTCCGGCCCGATGACCTGCTGGCCCATGTTATAAAGGCATTATTGCACAGGAATCCTTCCGTCGATGTGAATGCCATTGAAGACGTCATAGCAGGCGCTGCCAACCAGGCAGGAGAAGACAACCGCAATGTGGCGCGAATGGCAGCCCTGCTGGCGGGTTTGCCCGTAGCCGTTGCCGGCTGTACCGTGAACCGTTTGTGCGCCTCAGGTCTTCAGGCCATAATGGACGCAGCGCGGCAGGTACAATGCGGTGATGCCGGACTGATCATTGCTGCAGGTGTGGAAAGCATGACCAGGGCGCCTTTTGTAATGAAAAAAAGCGGGGAAGCATTTGACCGTTCAGCCGAGATTTTTGATACCACGATGGGGTGGCGATTCATCAATAAAAGGCTGGCCGACCTGTATCATCCTTATTCCATGGGAGAAACGGCGGAGAACGTAGCCAGGC
>CAYSIU010000521.1:0-2331 GCA_964431095.1 uncultured Chitinophaga sp.
ACTGCAATTACTTTATAAGCCGAGGCTCTCCTGGCAGCGTCGATCATCAGTAACAACTCCATGAGGTTTTCGGCGGGGGCAAAAGTGCTTTGCACAAGGAATACATAATCGCCTCTTACACTTTCAAGGAAAATGGGACAGATCTCCCCATCGCTGAAACGCTGGATGTTTACTTTGCCCAGCCTGGTTCCATATCTTTTGCAGATTTGTTCGGCCAGCTCCTGAGAGCAGGTACCTGAGAAGATTTTGGCAGATTGCATGGCTCAAAAATGTGCGGCGAAGATACTACTTCAGGTATCTCTCCTGCAAAAAATCTGAGCCGGGATGGCGCGCCATTCGCTTTACTGCATGGCGATATTCCCATCGGAAGGATGGGCCAGTTTCTCCTTAGACGGCTGTTCATGGCTAACCGCACCCGAAGAACTTGCATTACAACTGTAGAAAAGTGATGAGCAGATGAAAATAGAGAACAACAGCGCCACCACGTATACCCCTGCAAAGAAAAGGATCGGGTGCAGGGAACCCATTGGGGTAAAGCTCCTGTTTTTCATACAAAAGGATTTTGCGTTTTTCAATAGGGTTCGCGGTGGCTTGCGATTTCTACCTGAAAATGGTATTGATCAGAATAAAATTATTGGATAAATTGTTTGTATGCAAGAGCACAACTACTCAATCAAACAATGGTCAAAAGACGACAGACCTAGAGAAAAATTACTATCCTCAGGTGCAGCATTTCTCAGCAATTCCGAACTTCTGGCCATCCTGATCCGGAATGGAGCCCGCCAAAAGACAGCGGTCGACCTGTCCAAAGAAGTACTCAGACTGGGTAAAGACAATCTCGTCGAACTGGGAAAGCTTTCCCTGAACGAACTGATGAAAATAAAGGGGATCGGCGAGGCTAAAGCCATTACGATCGCCGCCGCGCTGGAACTGGGACGGAGAAGACAGGAAGCCGGACCCCTGGAAAAAGCCGTCGTAAAAACCAGCGGCGATATTGCCCGATACCTGCAGGTCAAACTGAAAGATTACCGGCATGAGATCTTTGCCGTCATTTTCCTGAACCGGGCCAATAAAGTGAACCATTTTGAGATCATCAGTGCAGGCGGCATTACCGGCACCATTGCCGACCCCCGGATCATCCTTCGTAAAGCACTGGAAGAAGACGCCGTAAGCATCATCCTCTGTCACAATCATCCTTCGGGCAGCCTGAAACCCAGCCGGGTGGATGAGCTGATAACCACCAGGATCAAAGAAGCAGCTCGTTTACTTGATATCAATGTGCTGGATCATATTATTGTAAGTGAAAGTGGATTTTTCAGTTTCGCTGACGAAGGACTATTGTAAGATTCAGGATGCTGGATGCAAGATGCTGGATGCTGGTTATCCAAATATTTAAAAAGTATATTATGAGCTACAAAAATTTGAAAGTATGGGCAATAGCAAGAGAGGTTGTTATTGAGGTCCACGAAATGACATTGAATCTTCCTGCCTATGAGTTATATGAGGAAGGACATCAAATCAGGAAATCAAGTAAAACCATTAATGCGACAATTGTAGAAGGATATGGAAGAAGAAGATACAAAAAAGATTGGATCAAATTTCTTACATATGCCCTTGCATCTAATGATGAAACTTTGGATCATCTGGAAAATTTATGGGACACAAAATCATTAACAGATGAATCGGTATATAAATCGATAAGAAGTAAAATCGAATTCCTTGGCAAGAAATTGAATGCCTTTTTACAATCGGTCGAACAGAAACACATATCTCCTAAATAATTAGAGGCCGTATCTGGTTTATCTTATCCACTATCCTGTATCCAGTATCAAGTAAATGATATCCTGACTAAGCCTGTGCGGTAGGTCCCCCGAAGTTGAGCGGTAATTGTATTTCTTCAAGATCCTTGATGCTGCCATTGACGGCTTCATATTTCTGGATATTTTCCGTGATGGCTTTCATAAACCTTTTGGCATGCTGCGGGGTAAGGATGATCCGGGATTTGACTTTGCTTTTCGGGGTGCCGGGCATCACGTTCACAAAATCGATCACAAATTCAGCATGTGAATGCGTGATGATTGCAAGATTGGCGTAAGTTCCTTCGGCCACTTCTTCTGATATCTCGATATTGAGCTGGTTGGGTGGGGGTTGCTCCGGCATAGATTTATTTTTGACAAAATTAAGCCCCCTGCGAAAGAAATACTAAAAAAGAGATCGCTGAAACAGTCCCTTTCTACCAAACTTTCATCCATCCATTAATACTGTCTTATATGTTCTTCCGCCACCACATAACCGGTGCCTCCCGTATAACCATATCGCATATAAAATATT
>CAYSIU010000522.1:0-2323 GCA_964431095.1 uncultured Chitinophaga sp.
CGGGCGAGAACGCCGCCGCGGCCGCGGTCATCGCCTTGTTGTGGCCGGGCAGGAAAGACACCAGCGCGCCGGTCAGCGCGTTCCACAACCGCGGCCCGTCGGCTGCGGCTGTGGCGACGCCGGCGCCCTCCGGAGAGGATGCCGGCAAATTTGCTGTGCCGCTCTTGGCTCGGGCAGTGAAGGTTTATAATTCCCCATATACCGGCTCAGGTTCTTACTGAAGGAAAAATGCCCCTCCCCTTCGTTGACCTCGTAGTATTCGGAAGGATCGTTGGAAGTAAAACGCATTCCTCCGGGAACCTGCGTCGGTCGTAATGCTGTAAAATTGTTCCCCGCCAGTTTACGGACCATCGCGGGAAAATTGTTTGCGTTGACGGCTACAGCCTGATTGAGCTCATATAAATACACAATTTTCTGGGGATTGTGCTCCCTTTTGGTTTCCCCTCTTTTCTGGAAAGAAAAAAAGGCAATGGTGCAGGCACCCACAAAGAGTATGGCAGCACCAATTTTATAAGTAAGTGTCATGGTTAAAAGTTTTCAGGTTAATCAATACTGCCACCAGCTGTGCATCCCGGCTGTGCCCAATGGATCTGCTGTTACATAATTTCCCAGCCTGTCATTTTCCGTGCTGTAATAAACAATGGCGCTGGCCAGCCCCGGATAAGGAGCCCCGTCACTCAGTGTAGGATTGAAGATCCAGTATCTTTCCTCGTTCACGGCATCGAACCATGCCTGCCAGATACCCTGGTTGCCTTTCAGTTTTCTTGCATAATTGTTGGGAATACCGTTATCTGAAACACTTAATGTACGGAACCCTACCAGTTGGTGGAGCCCCTGGAAAATAGTGTTCCAGCTGGCGCGGTAGTTATGATCATCGGGGTAAGGAACTACGGTAATGCAGGATTCAATCACCAGGAATTCCAGGTCGCCGCCATTGGGAAGATCACCCAGCGGTGAGGCGGACCTGAAATCAACACCCTGTCCAAGGCTCTTGTTGGTTTGCCAGTAATAACTGTTTCCATGACCGGAACAATACACAAAATCCACTGCGTCGGCATAATAAGCATGACTGGGGCCCGAGAAAAAATAAGGTTGCGCCCAGTAATACTGCGTGTTTCTCCAGGTATGTGATCCGATGTTTTGATTGGTCTGGAACTCCTTCACAAAATTCCAGACATTGCGGACAAACCTGTCCTCGGCCTTATCTACATAGCCTCCGATCTCCCTGAAGCCGGCAGATATTGTATTTGTCATAGCTATGGCAAATACAAAAACCATTACGGTTTTGATGAAATGATTTCTCATAATACAAAGTTTAATAAACTAAAGGTATCCTAATTATCCAGCCTGGCAATACCTCGTTAGTAGTATATTGAAAAGGAAACTGCTCCTTCCGGGGTGCGGAAGGAGCAGCGAAACCCAAGCTGCAATCAATCAATCAATTACCCGAGACCCTGTTGAAAGGAACTCATTTTTTTAAAATACCTCAGTAACATTTCCTTAAACAGCTAAGTGTTTTTATCTAATTGTTTACAAAAAAATGGCTGCCGTTTTTATAAGAATTTTTTCTTTATTTGGCCAGCTTTGTGAATAGAATGCTTGTGCTGTCCTTTGTTTGGACCTGCAGGCTGTCAACTGTCAGTTTTGTTACGGTGAACACTTTACCGGCTGAGTCCGTTGCTGAAGTCCATACCAGTTCATTGTTCTTTTTCCATGAATAATGCAACGTATCGGCTTTGGCAGAATCGTTGAGAGACCGGAGGATATTCCCATCTTTTAGAAAATCATACCGGTAAAGGCGGAAGCTTGAATCACCAGGTATCACGGCATCTGTTTTCCATTTGCCTACCATCCATTCTTTGTTGATCTGAATGGTTTTGACTGTCGTCGTTTTCTTTCGGAGCAAAAAGAAAGCTCCTGTTCCGGCTGCTGCAATGAGCAGCCCGATGAGTAATTTGTTCATGGCTATACTTTTTTATTTTTTAAATCGGAAACCGGGAATTGATTCCTGAAACAATAAAAAAGTAACCCAAATACAATGTTAAGGGTTGAAGGAACAAGGTGCAGGAGTCAGGGACTATAGCCTTCGGGCTGCCCGTCCGGTAAGCAGGCACTGAATTCCAAACTACTCTCCCGCTAATTCCATTACAGCAGCCCACTCTTTATCCGTCACCGGCTGAACGGATAATCTTCCGATTCTCACCAGCGCCATACCCGCCAGGCGCTTATCTTTCTTAATGGTTTCCAATGATACCGGTTTCTTTAATTCCTTGTTTGGTTTAAGATCCACTGCTACCCAGCGGTCATCAGTAGTAGTGGGGTC
>CAYSIU010000523.1:0-2315 GCA_964431095.1 uncultured Chitinophaga sp.
AACACAGGTTTTATAAGCCACACTCTCATAAAGCAATGATGATATGGTATGCAGTGTGTAAAACCATCCTCTCGTCTGGTCTACACCTTCCGCGATAAAATCGGCTGGATAATTCTTATCAAATGGAGCTTTAAATGGCTTCGGATCGCCTGCCTTTAATTTATCATAATCCAAACCCCATTGGGCATAGGGCATAGCACCGCTGTCAAACCATACATCGATCAGGTCCGGTTCTCGATGCATGGGTTTACCGGAATCGCTTACCAGGATCACTTCATCCACATACGGCTTATGCAGGTCCAGTATGCCATCGTGCAGGTAGTGTTTATTGACGTCCCCACCCAATACTCCATTTGCTTTTTTTATCTCCCCGTTCAGTTCTTCTATGGAACCTATACATTTTTCTTCCTGTCCATCTTCAGTTCTCCAGACCGGTAGTGGAGTGCCCCAAAACCGGCTGCGGCTAAGGTTCCAATCCACCATGTTTTCCAGCCAGTTGCCAAACCGGCCCTCCCCTGTGGCACGGGGCTTCCAGTTGATGGTCTTGTTTAACTCAACCATCTTGTCCTTTTTGGCCGTGGTCTTAATAAACCAGGCATCCAGCGGGTAATATAATACCGGCTTATCGGTGCGCCAGCAGTGAGGGTAACTATGCTCGTATTTTTCTACTTTAAATGCCCTGTTTTCCTTCTTCAGCTTTACACTGATGTCTACATTCACATCTACATATTTCGGATCGTCTGTATAGTTCTTTACATACCGGTTGCTGAATTCACCCAGACCGTCGATAAATTTTCCCTGTCTGTCCACCATGGTAAGAATACCGATGTCATATTTTTTGCCGACCCGGTAATCATCAGCACCAAACGCCGGCGCCGTGTGCACGATACCGGTACCATCTTCAGTGGTCACGAAATCGCCGAGTAATATTTTGAATGAAGCGGGATTGCCTGTCTTGTTCGCCTCGTATGGAAGCAATTGTTCATAGCTTATCCCTTCGATGTCTTTCCCCTTAAATTCAGTTAATATTTTCCAGGGCAGCACCCTGGTGTCTGCAGAGTAATTTCCAAAATCACCATTTTCTCCCTCTGCCTTGAAATATTTGCTTACCAATGTTTTGGCCAGTATAACGTGTATGGGCAGGTGAATATAAGGGTTGAACGTTTTTACCAATACATAGTCAATATGGGGCCCCACAGTAAGTCCCAGATTGGAAGGAAGTGTCCATGGTGTCGTGGTCCAGGCCAGAAGGAAAACTTCGTCCGTACCGGCTTTGTCAAATAAAAATTCCGATGTTGCGTCCTTTACTGCCTTAAACATGGCTATCACCGAGGTATCCTTCACATCCTTGTAGGTTCCCGGCTGGTTCAATTCATGTGAGCTCAGCCCGGTTCCGGCAGCCGGGGAATAAGGCTGTATACTTACACTTTTATACAGTAACGCCTTATTGTAGAGCTGCTTTAATAAAAACCACAACGTTTCCACATACTCATTGGTAAAGGTGATATACGGGTCGTTCAGATCCACCCAATAACCCATCTTGCGGGTGATATCATCCCATTTATCTTTGAATCTCAATACTGCTTCGCGGCATTTCTGGTTGTACTCTTCTACTGAGATCTTTTTACCGATATCTTCCTTGGTGATCCCTAGTTCTTTCTCCACCCCAAGCTCTATAGGCAGGCCATGCGTATCCCAGCCTCCCTTGCGTTTCACCTGGTACCCTTTCATGGTTTTATAGCGGCAAACCAGGTCTTTCAGTGTCCGGGAAATAACGTGGTGGATACCAGGCATGCCATTGGCGCTGGGAGGACCTTCATAAAAAACAAATGGAACCGCCCCCTCGCGCAACGAAACGCTCTTTTCAAATGCTTGTTGTTCAGACCATTTTGAAAGTATTTCCTGCTCAATGGCTGGAAGATTTAACCCTGAAAATTCCCGGTATTTCGCTGCCATAGTCCTTTCCGGCTTGATTTTGAAGGGTGCAAAGGTACGGTAGTATTGCGACTTAAGTCTAATTTGAAAATTTGAAATTGTGGGAATTTGCAAATATGGAGATTTGAAAATGTGGAATTGCCAAATTTACCCGGAATTTGTGATTTTGAAAATGAATTTATTTTCCTTTTAGCGTTTCACGTTTTCCTTTTTCTCTCAGTATTTTATAAATCTTTATGGCCGACATGAGCAGGATAATAAAGGCCAGCAATCCTAATATTCCCCACACAAAACTCATATTCTGTTTCACTACGGCCAGCATCACAATTGCCACGAGAAAAATGGTTGCCACTTCGTTCCATATCCGTAGTTGCTGCGAA
>CAYSIU010000524.1:0-2300 GCA_964431095.1 uncultured Chitinophaga sp.
TTCCCTCACTTTTATCCAGCACAAAATCATACCCTCTTTGCACGGCCATTTTCTGTACCGCATTGTATACTTTATCCTGGATAGGTTTTACCAATTCCTGTCTTTTCTTGAACAAATCACCTTCAAAACCAAAGCGTTTGCGCTGCAGGTCCCGGAGTTCCTTTTCCTTGTTGAATAGCTGGTCTTCCCTTTTTTTCTTCAGGTCATCGCTTAGCATCACCTGCTCAGCATCGTACTCTTTATACATCTTGTCCAGTTCCGCTTGTTTGGCATCAATTTCTTTTTGCCAGTCGGCAGCGATCCCATCCAATTGCTTCTGGGCCTCCTTGTAATCAGGCATCTTATCCAGGATATAGCGGGTGTCGATGATGGCATATTTCTGGGAAAATCCCATGATCCCCAACCCCATCAGACAGGCAAGAAGAAAAATCCTTTTCATATAAATGGAATTTGTGATTTAGAATTGAATTGTACCCAGTTATTCCGGTTCAAAGCCCAGCATAAAGGTAAAACGGGAGGCCCCTTTTAGTCCGGATTGTCCCGGCTGGATCCTATCCAGGCCGATCCCGTAATCAAATCCCAGCAAGCCGAACATCGGCAGGAAGAAACGCATCCCTACCCCTACGCTGCGGCGGAGACGGAAAGGATTATAATCTTTGTAATTATACCAGCCATTCGCCGCCTCAAAGAACGTCAACGCATAAATAGTACTGGTGGGATTTGTGACCAGCGGAAACCGCAGTTCCAACTGGTATTTATTAAACATGATAAAGAACTGGGTGGCACTTTGCTGGTCGGGGTTAACGGTAGGATCGGACGACTGGTAAACAGGATATCCCCGTTGGGCCACGATATCATAACCCAACAATCCAAAATTATTGGTCAGCCCTGCATCTCCCAACTGGAATCGCTCAAATGGCGAATAATCGAGCTTGTGGTTATAGCGGCCCATAAAACCATATTTGGCAGCCACCTTCATTACGAACTGTCGGTTTTTATAAGCCCCAAGAGCCTTCCCGATCGGAACATACCATTCTGCCCTGAAACGCCATTTATGGTATTCGGGATTCTTGTATTTATTTGTCGAGTTAACAATGTTCTTGTTGAAAAGGGAATAGGGCGGTGTGAACTGAACACTTGCCGTAAAACTGGACCCGCTCCTGGGAAAGACAGGATCGTATACCGATGACCGTTGCAATGCGATCCTGGCACTTACATTATTGGAGACCCCTGTTCTGAAATTGGGATCAAAAATGGGGTAGTTCTTCAGCTTGTATTGGGTTAGATTCAATGTATAGACGAGACTGAAATAATCATCGGGCCATTTGAGCTGTTTGCCCAATGCGATCGAAAGACCTGTTGTGTTAAGGTAATTCGTGTCGGACTTTGCACGGTCAATCCTGCCGGTATAAGGATCGATAGCATTCGAAAACCTGCTGCTGTTGACTCCAATTGTCAGGGAATTTCTTTTCTTACCTCCCAGCCAGGGCTCGGTGAAAGAAAAATTATATGACCTGTAAGCCCGGCCGTTGGACTGTATGCGCAGGCTCAGCTTTTGTCCATCCCCGGTTGGCAGCGGGTCCCATGCAGATTTCTTGAGGATATTCTTGATGGAAAAATTATTGAACGTTACCCCGAGGGTCCCGGTCAGACCGACCCCACCGCCCCAGCCGGCCGACAATTCCAGCTGATCAGAAGATTTTTCTTCCAGTTTCCAGTTAATATCCACGGTACCGTCATCTGCATTGGGCACTACACCCGGGTTGATCGTTTCCTGGTTAAAATACTGCAGGTTGGCCAGTTCTCTTTGTGAACGGATAAGATCCGTACGACTGAACAATTCCCCGGGTATGGTTCTTAGTTCCCGCCGGATCACATAGTCTTTTGTTTTTTCATTGCCGGCAATGGTCACATTCTTAATCCTTTCTTGCGGACCTTCCGTTATCCTGATTTCATAATCAATGGTATCATTGTACACGGCCGTTTCCACCGGCTCTGCACGGAAAAAAAGATAACCATCGTCCATGTACAGCCCGCTGATATCGCCACCTTCCTGGGAAGCTTCTTTACCCAGCCGTTTATTCAAAACAGAAAGATTGTAAATATCTCCTTTATTGATGCCCAGGATCACATTCAGCACTGAGTCGGAATACTTGGCATTGCCTTTCCAGACAATGTTGCCGAAATAATATCTTTTGCCTTCGTCAACCTTCAGATCTACATTCAGGTTGCCTGTTTTGGCATTGGAGATGAGCGTATCATCCATGATCTGGGCATCCCGGTAACCCAGTGAATTGTAA
>CAYSIU010000525.1:0-2298 GCA_964431095.1 uncultured Chitinophaga sp.
GACCCTCTCTACGAGGCGGCGCAAGCTCTAGGGACGATGTTAGCCGTGCATGGCCCGGCCCGGCAGCACGGCATCGATATCAGCAGGCAAAGAGCCAGAACGATCGTACCGGGTGATTTTGAGCGTTTCGATAAAATATATGCCCTGGCACAGGATGTTATTTTCGATATGAGATTGGTGGTGGGTAAAAATTTTAACGGCAATAAGGTGGGGCTGTTGATGAATGAACTGTATCCCGGTGAAAACATAGATGTGCCGGATCCCTATTACGGCGGAGAAGATGGTTTTCGCAGTGCTTATCAAATGATGGATAATGCCTGTGAAGCGCTGGTTAAAAAATATTTAACACTCTCCCGCAGGCAATCGGGAGGTCCACATTCAACAATCAAGTAAGAAGGTTCATGGCAAAAGTTAATGTCAGCTTACCGCAGGGCACTAGAGATTTCGGGCCGGATGTTGTTCGCAAACGAAATTATATTCTTAATACCATCAGGAATGTTTTTGAATTGTATGGGTTTCAACCACTGGAAACGCCGGCGATGGAAAACCTGGAGACATTGATGGGGAAGTACGGAGAGGAAGGAGACAAACTGATCTTTAAAGTGCTAAACAACGGGTTGAATGATCCTAAAAACATTGACAAAGCAAAGACGGCGTTTGAAAATGTATTGCGTGGAAAGAACGATAAAAACCTTACGGAAAGGGCGCTGCGGTATGATCTCACTATACCTTTTGCAAGGTATGTTGCGATGAACCAGGGCCAATTGAACTTTCCGTTCAAACGTTACCAGGTTCAGCCGGTGTGGAGAGCCGACAGGCCTCAGAAAGGAAGGTACAGGGAATTCTACCAATGTGATGCGGACGTGGTAGGAAGTAATTCATTGCTGAATGAAGTGGAACTGGCCATTATTTATCTAACTGTCTTCAACAAACTGAATATTCCCGTTGAATTAAAAATCAATAACCGGAAGATATTATCGGCATTGGCTCAACGATGCGGGGGAGCAGATAAAATGATGGATATAACTGTTGCAATAGATAAATTGGATAAAATAGGTTTGGAGAAAGTAAAAGAGGAATTAGCGGAGCGCGGATTGAATAAGAACCAGGTCGCAATTATTGAAAAATATCTTTCTATTTCCGGCTCAAACGAAGAAAAATTAATCAAAGCCAAAGAATTATTAGGCAGCATCACCCTGGGTAATGACGGACTCCAGGAACTCGCAACGCTCCACTCATTACTGATTACTCATCACTCACCACTCATCACTCATCACTCACAGATCACGATCGACCTCACCCTCGCCCGTGGTCTCAATTACTACACCGGCACCATCTTCGAGGTAAAAGCGAATGATATACAGATGGGCAGCATCGGTGGGGGTGGCCGTTATGATGATCTTACCGGTTTATTTGGTGTACCAGGTATCCCTGGTGTCGGTATTTCATTCGGCGTTGATCGCATTTATGACGTAATGGACGAGCAAAACCTGTTCCCGCAAGACGTTCATAGCGGAACAAGGGTGCTTTTCTTCAATCTTGGAGATGCTGAAAGCAAAGCCGCCTTTACCTGTGTGCAGCAGCTTCGAGACAGGAGTGTAAGCTGTGAGTTGTACCATGAAAACAGCAAGATGGATAAACAATTTAAGTATGCTGAGAAAAAGAATATTCCATATATCGCTATTCTTGGCAGCCGCGAGCTGGAAAATAAAACAATCATTATAAAAGATCTCGCATCAGGAGAACAGCAAACCCTGCCCATACAGGATGGCATCGCCTATATACAGCGCATATCCCCCCATCCCTAAACCTCCTTATTTTCAAATTCCCAAATTTTAAATTCTCCCACTCCCTCATTTCCACATTTTCATATTTCCACATTTCCACATTCTCTCTCCTTCATTTTCAAATTTTCAAATTCCCTCATTTTCACATTTCCACCCTTTCAAAAATCACACTCCCCCCCTGCCCCACTCCCACACACATTGTCGCCAATCCATATTTTGATCCGCTTCGATTCATTTCATGCAGTAAGGTGGCTGACAATCTTACTCCACTGCAGCCCAGTGGGTGACCAAGCGCAATAGCCCCTCCATTTACATTTACCTTTTTCGCATCCATATTCAATTCGCGAATGCAGGCGATGGATTGCGAAGCAAACGCCTCATTCAATTCGATAAGGTCTATGTCCTTTATCGCCAGGCCGCCTCGTTGCAATGCTTTTCTTGTTGCCGGTACCGGGCCGATACCCATTATTGCCGGATCCACGCCGGCAACAGCCATTGAAACAATTTTTGC
>CAYSIU010000526.1:0-2296 GCA_964431095.1 uncultured Chitinophaga sp.
ACCTGTTACTGCCGGGAATAAGAAATAGACAGTATTTTTCGACCAACTATTTAACCCGCCTATGCAATTTTTCAGTGAATTAAAAAAAAGGAACCGTCTGCTATTTTGGTTTGGTTTATTCAACCTTGCCGTGGCGGTGGTTTGTCTTGTACTCATGCAGACAGACAGCTTCCGCATACTCGGGGTAAATCGCTGGCTGAAGCCTTTTAAATTCTATGCTTCGGTGGGCATCATGACGCTGACGATGGGTTGGTTGCTGCATTACCTGGATCAGGCAAAAGCAGTGAGAAGATTCAGCAGGGGCATCGCCTTTGTCATGTTCTTTGAAAATGGACTGATCCTGATGCAGGCGATCAGAGGAACCCGTTCCCATTTTAACAACTCCTCCGTTTTCAATTCGGTAGTATTTAACCTGATGGGGGCTTTTATTCTTGCCTTCACGATCATCAGCATCCTGATTTGCATCCGGTTTTTCCGTCAAAAGGAGTTTTCGATTCCCTCCTCTTATTTGTGGGGCATCGGCCTTGGACTTTTGTTCTTTCTTATTTTTTCGCTGGAAGGAGGCATCATGATCGGACTTATGCGGCATACGATAGGTGCTCCCGATGGCGGGCCGGGATTGCCCCTGATGAATTGGAGCACCAAATACGGGGATCTCCGGGTGGCTCATTTTCTGGGCATTCATTCCTTGCAGGTAATGCCCCTGGTCGGCCACTATATTGCAAAATCCAAGAGACAGATCATTGTTTTTTCATCCTGCTATGCGGTCCTTGTATTTGCTTTACTGGCGCAGGCATTCGCAGGCATTCCTCTATTTTTTTAACAGCCAACTATGAAGATCCTTTTTATCGGGGCCACAGGTATGCTGGGCAAACCGGTGGCAAAAGAACTGATCGGTGCAGGTTTTGATGTAACCCTTCTTGCCAGGGATACGCCTAAGACGCAGGCATTATTTCCCGGAAATAAGGTCAGAGAGGGAGATGTATTGAATAGAGAAAGTTTACGTACGGCCATGACCGGAATGGATGCCGTTTATTGCAATCTTTCCGTTCAGCAAACTTCCGGGAAAAAGGATCCGCAACCCGAACGTGAAGGAGTTGATAATATTCTTGTTACTGCAAAAGATACCGGCATCAAACGAATTGCTTATTTATCTTCTCTCGTACAGCGGTATGAAGGCATGAATAATTTTCATTGGTGGGCGCTCCAGGTAAAAGCCAGTGCTGTACAGAAAATAAAAGAGTCCGGGATCCCTTATACCATCTTCTACCCTTCTACATTCATGGAGACTTTTCCCTTCCAGATGATGCAGGGAAAAAAGATCGCGATGCTCGGTACTTCTGTTGCACCCATGTGGTTTATCGCGGCTGCCGATTATGGCCAGCAGGTGGCCCGTTCCTTTCAATTATTAAGCAATGAAAATAAAGAATACAGCATCCAGGGACTGGAGTCTTTCACATTCGGTCAGGCCATTAAAATTGTGATAGAGAATTATAGTAAGGGACGGCTCAGTAGCATCAAAGCTCCGGTGGGACTGATCCGGTTCTTCGCGAATTTTATCCCTCGCTTCCGCTATGCCTGGCGTATCTGTGAAGCATTGAATCACTACCCTGAAAAATTTGAAAGTGAACGAACCTGGGAAGAACTCGGCAAACCGGTAATCTCACTGGCAGATTATGCAAAAAGTTTATAAAAAAGGTCATCGTAAGCCCGGAAGGATACGATGACCTGTATAGATCAGATTCTTTACTGGTTTTGTACCTGGCTGGGGGATTTGAATACCCTCTGTCCGGCTTTTCCCACCGGGCAATAGTAATCCAGTGCACTCTGGGCTTCTGCATACGTGAGCCAGTAATCTGTAATGGTGCCTGTAAAAACAAATCCGGTCGTACGGTTATAAATGTCGCGGGTGCCGCGGCTGCTGAAGTTTCCGTAGACGATGCTACCTTCAGCGGGTTTATAGCCGCCATAGGCTTCGATAATGGTGTAGCCATTCGATGTTTGCACTACATAATAACTGCAGTAGCTGTCGCTATACACCACGTCTCCTCTTTCCTTGGAGAGCCAGTAATCTTCATTGCTTCCATAGTAACCACCTTTTACGCAGCCGTTCATAACGAAGGCTGCAGTGAGGACCAGTGCTGATAGAGTAAATATTTTTTTCATTGTCTGAGTTTTTATTGCCTGCCTCCCGGAATGGTCAGCAGACAGGGTTAAAGATCTTTTAACAACTCCTACCATGATAAGATTGTGCCAGACCGTTAGCGGTTTTTCTTTCGATTGTTAAATTCAATTA
>CAYSIU010000527.1:0-2294 GCA_964431095.1 uncultured Chitinophaga sp.
TTCGTGCAGGTTCACCAAGTACTTATTTGTAAAATGGAATTTCAAACTCCCCACGGCATTCTCATCCCCACTGCCCTGCACAACCTTGTAATGCATTGTTTTATTGTATTTCGACCAGTCCACTGAATAAGGATCCACCTCCTCACCCTTGCTATCCACCAGACTGAACCCTTTTCGGGCCAGGTAACCGGGATTTTTTTTCACCGCGGGCAGAATCTCTTTGGCAATGATACTGGCCGGGGGCACCCATTGGGGGTAGGTGATCAGGGCCGATATGCCGCTGGTGAGAAAGGGTGTCCGCGTTTTGGGTTTACCGCAAATAACCTTTGATGAGAATTTTACAGTATCATTCTCTATCACGTCAAGATAATTGGACGAAACATTGACCCAAACATATCTCGATGGCATTTTGGGGGGAAGTTTTTTGTACCGGTCCATATTGATCGCAATCCGGATGAATTTTTCCCGGTCCGTTAAATTCAGCATGCGCACCGTTCCTTCACCGGCCCTGCCATCCACTGTGATTCTCTTTTCTTTTTGAAATTTCTTTACTGCCCTGGCGAGTTGCGATGAATCGGCGGTGACTGAATCAAAAGCGATATAACCGCCTTCGAATAATCTTTTCTGTAAGGTCTTCCGGAAGTTTAGTGAATCCCTGCCGGGTAAAGGGACATGAGTGAATTCAAGGAAACTGGCGCTGTCGAGGAATTTACCGATCCCTTCTTTTAAAAGTTCATACCCTCTTTGCCGGGGTTCCAGCGAGTTAATGATACCCGATAATGAATCGGATCGCTGTAAAAGGTTCAATTGCTGCTGGTAAAACTCATTGGCAAGAACCGTGTCTTTGCTGAGGGTGACGCTGTCATTGGGAAGGCGCCCCAGTTTTATATCCCGGATCACCTGAACAAAAGCATCCGTGAGCATAATATCGGCCCGGGACCATAGTGAAGCATTCTTCCGGTCGCCGGTAGCGAGACTGTCGTTGTCAAACCGCTCTCTTATGGCTTGAATTTCTTTTATATGATAATCTTCGGGGAATAAACCATAGAGCCGGGAGGATTCAATGAACTGGCAGAGCGAATCGGCTGATGGGAACCATTTTTCATTCGAAGACCAAAAAGGGGCAAATGCATTGTTACGGTATAAAAAATTCGCCAACGCAGCCTGGTTTAGCCGGAGAGCCGAATCAGCGGGGTTGCCATTACCCGCTATTGCTTCTTTAATAAAATCGTGGATGAGCGGGGCGGCTTTCTTTTTCATCTCCGCCGGGGCAGAAACGATAACATCGTTCTTACCGGGTTTGTTCCTGCAGGCCATAAAGACAAAAAGGCATATGACTATGCCTGCCTGTACCGGGTACAACAATTTAGCGCTGCTCATAGTGTGTAGTGGCTGGGTCCGGTACCCGGTTTTTCGTACTGTCTTATCTTCACATAAACGCCGGGATGATTAACAAATTAAGAAAAGGTTTCTACATTCAATTGACCCTTTTGTTATTTTTTTCAACAGGGTCTTCTATAACTGCCCGGTCGCAGGATAGCAGTTTTACCCGGCCGGCTGTAACGAATAAATGGGAGGATTATAAGAAGCAGGCAAAAAAGGACCCGCTTAAAAAAATGGTGGAATTAAAAAGCCAGGTACCCGGTATCGTGTATGATCTTCGTTATGCAAGCACGAATAATTTTATGCATCGCCTGATGTACCCGGCAGGAACCAATACCACCTACCTGCGCACACCGGCAGCCGCCGCTTTGCAGAAAGTGCAACAGGAATTGCAGGCAATGGGTTTGGGGTTAAAAATTTTTGATGCCTACCGGCCTTATGCAGTGACGGTACAATTCTGGGAACTGGTAAAAGATGAGCGGTATGTGGCCAACCCTTCCAAAGGCAGTGGACATAACCGGGGCATCGCCGTGGATCTGACCATCATCAAATCAAAAACCGGCGAAGAACTGAACATGGGAACCGGTTTTGATAATTTTACCGACTCCGCCCATCACAGCTTCACCAATCTCCCGGAAGAAATATTGCAAAACCGGAATTTATTGAGATCCATCATGGAGAAAAACGGGTTCAAAGCACTGGAAACTGAATGGTGGCATTATTTTTTAGCCGATGGGGATAAGTTTGAGATACTGGACATCGATTTTAAAAAATTAAGGAAACAGCCGGAATAATATCCCTTCAGGAATGCCCGTCAGAGTACTTTTTTGATCCGATGTTCCATCAATAAAAGGTCGGCCAGTACAATAGCAATTACCGCTTCAAGTAAAACCGGTACCGCTAATTACAAA
>CAYSIU010000528.1:0-2286 GCA_964431095.1 uncultured Chitinophaga sp.
GATCTTTTCCTGAACCCGGTGCAGGCCGGGGGCGGCATCAAAACAAAAATGGTGGAAGCGATCGCTTACGGAACCACCGTGATCTCCACCCAAAGAGGGGCCGCGGGCATCATTAATAATGTATACGGCGATAAATTAGTGATCGTACCGGATAATGACTGGAGTAGTTTTTCAAAAGCCATCACCGATAATGCGGGTATTTCATCCGTTACACCGCCGCAATACTACCAAACCTATTATTGGGAAAATATTGTAAATAAGCTCCTGGTGAATCTAGCGAATCAGCCGCCCCGTCAGCCGAAAAACCAATGATTTGACAAGATTCCTTATTCCTTCTTTTGTTGTATAAATGATCCTAAAGAAGAAATAATACAGCCCCTTCCCTTTCCGGAGCTGCATTATTTCCAATTCATGTTTCAGCATCGTTTTCCTGAGTTTTAATTGCATTTCCTTGTTCGTACTCCCGCTATTGATATGAACGATAGCGGTGTCGGCATAAAAAAAGATGATATAACCCAGCTTCTTTATCTGTTCACACCAGAGTTGGTCTTCTCCATACATAAAAAAACGATCATCCAGTTTCTGCCCCGGCAACTGTTCCAGTATTTTTCGCGGAAACATAAAAAAAGCGCCATTCAACCAGTCGCAGGCCATGTTTGCATCATGCCTGAAATATTTTCCCAGCATCCGTTGAGCCCTCTTTGCGTAAGGCATCAACCAGAGAATGAACCGGAACAGGTCCAGCAGTTCCCAGCTGATACTCCGAAAGCGACGGGCGGAATACTGCACTTTTCCATCGGGAAATATCATCCGGCAACCGAGCACTCCTATGTTCTGGTGATCCCGGATATAATCGGCACTCTTGGTAATGCTGTCTTCCTGCAAGACAGTGTCGCTGTTCAATAATAAAATAAGGTCCCCTGTCGCTTTGGCAATGCCGAGGTTATTCCCGTAGGCAAACCCTCCGTTCGTAGGGGCCTTGACCAGTGTGATCCCGGGGAATTTCTCCAAAAAAATATCCACCTTGCATTCGGAAGAGGCATTATCCACAAGGATGATCTCATAATTGACTCCCCTCGTCTGTTCGGTCACAGACCGGATACAATTGCAGGTCAGGGTAAAGCTGTTATAGTTGACTATGATGACGGAGACCTTCATTGGTTAATGCAAATCGCTTAATTTTGCAGCCTTAAATCGGGTAAAATTATAAAAGAAATAGTTCTCGAAAGATCTTCATCGGCAACAAATTAGTGAATATATAATCGCCCAGAGAGCATTCCAGAAATAACAATAGGTGAAAAGGAAGCTCGAATTAATAGTAGGACATCTGCGTACCCGCTTTGAAAAAAATAAGTCTATTTAAGTGACTTGAATACGGGTCACTTAAAAGGCGACCCGTATTCATAAAAAATCTCCATTGGTCGGTCAGTTAAACAATATCATTTTCTTGGAATCAATGATTTTTCCGTCAACTATAAGCGAATAGATGTAGGCACCAATCCCAAAATCTTTTGTATTTAGAGTTATACTGTTGACAAATTTATCTTTTAATTCAATTTCCTTTACTTTATCACCCTTGATCGTAGTGATACATAACACAGATCTTTTTGAAAAAGAAGGAATTGAGAATTTAATTGTTGTCGACTGATTTGATGGATTAGGGACGTTTTGGAAAAGTGCCGCTTTCTGTTCAGTGCTTTTTATGCTTTTATTCCCATTGCCGTTTACATATAGCATTCTTTTCAAGTTATTCATCTCGATCTTTAAATCAGATATCTCTTTATTCAGTTTTGAAATTTCTTCTGCATAGGAAGATGTGGGAATAGCAGTAGCATTAGATCTGAATACATCACCATTATTGTTGACAACCAAAATATTTCCTGATCCACTTGGGAGATTTTCAAAACGAATCGTACCACTTACGTGTAAATTTGCCTGTGGTTGAACCGGCGTGCCTCCACCTCCCTGTGGGCCAAGGTTTATACCTACTCTCCCCGCATCATTCAGGATCATAATATTTGAAATTCCACCGACAACTGTGCCCGCTGCGTTTCTCTGAATATAATTAAACCTGAGCCATCTTCCTCCATTATTGGCATACTGCATTTCATAACCATGATATAAATTGTTAATCGTAAAGTTGCTATGGCATAGAACAATTGCCGACCCACCGATACCGCCAGGATCAGAACTGGCTACTGTGAATTTAGTATCCCCGGTGTTCTCAACCACGGCTGATTCATAAGGATAGCCCATACTCCCTAATCCATTTGAGACATGCAATCG
>CAYSIU010000529.1:0-2267 GCA_964431095.1 uncultured Chitinophaga sp.
ACAGACCCGCGAATTCATTTTTCATACCGGCTATGTTGGCAAAAAAAGGCTGACTGTTCTTTCTTCCGGTATCGGTCCCGATAATATTGATATCGTGGTCAACGAGCTGGATGCCCTGGTAAACATAGATTTTCAAACCCGGCAGATCAAAAAAAAACTTACTTCGCTCAACATCATGCGGGTGGGCACGTCAGGCTCCCTGCAGGCCGATATACCGGTCGACAGTTTCGTGGCTTCCACGCACGGGCTGGGGATCGATAACCTGCTTAATTTTTACCGGCATGAACAAAACGAAGAGGAAAAACAATTGCTGCATTCTTTTGTTACCCATACACAAATGCATGGGCAAATGAGCTATCCCTATATCAGTGGCGCGTCGGCTTCCCTGCTCAAACATTTTGTAAAAGATTTCCACCAGGGTATCACCGTTACCTGCCCGGGTTTTTTCGGACCCCAGGGAAGGATTCTGCGATTGGGGGTCAGGAATCCGGAATTGATCGAACGACTCACCGATTTCCGTTTTGGTCAGCACCGCATCGCGAATTTCGAAATGGAAACCTCCGCGATTTATGGCCTGGGGAAGTTGCTCGGGCACAATTGCCTTGCAGTAAACGCGATCGTCGCCAACCGGGTAAAAAAAGAGTTTTCAAAAGATGGAAAAGCAGTTGTAGAAAGATTGATTTTAAAATTTATTGAAATATTTGCAGATGAGATTGGTTAGTAGTTAGTGGGGAGTGTGGAAAAAACAAGATCCAAAATCATAGTAGTATTATTTTAGTCCAAAAATGCTTACGTTATATCATAAAATACCGGGCGTTTACCAGATCCCGTTAAACCTGATTAAAGAAGTTTATAAGATAATAAAAAGCTCCCCGAACAAGAACAATATGTTTTGATTACCCAAAATGAACTTACACTTCTATAAATACCACGGAACCGGCAATGACTTCATCGTGGCGGATAACAGGAAAAACGAATATGCAGGTTTGACGAACCGGCAGATCCAGCAGCTATGCGACCGCCGGTTTGGGATCGGGGCCGACGGATTGATGCTATTGAATACCAAGCCCGGTTATGATTTTGAAATGAAATATTACAACTCCGATGGCAACGACGGGAGCATGTGCGGTAACGGTGGGCGCTGCATGGCAAAATTTGCTTATCATCTCGGCATTCATCGCGAATTGTATCACTTCCTGGCCAGCGATGGAGCACATGAAGTGGAAATTGACCCCGATGGGATCGTATCTCTGAAAATGAAAGATGTCAAAGGCGTCCGGAAATTCCATAATGATTTCATCCTCGATACCGGCTCGCCGCATTATATCAAGATGGTGACCAACGTGATGGAAATGGATGTTTATAAAAAAGGATACGAGATCCGCCATAGCAAAGAGTTCGAGGATGAAGGGATCAATGTCAATTTCGTAGAGCAGCTGGTGGAGCCGGATAAGATCATTGTTCGGACTTATGAAAGGGGCGTGGAAGATGAAACCTGGTCCTGCGGCACCGGTGTTACGGCTGCAGCCCTGGTCTGTTATCACAATGAAAATGGATTCAACGAAGTAAATGTAAAAACCCTGGGCGGCAACCTCATCATTGAATTTGACAGGGTAGATGATAACCAATATGAAAACATCTGGCTCTGCGGGCCGGCGGAAAGAGTGTTTGAAGGCACGGTGGAAGTAAAATAAATGCATGGCCGATCCCTCTTAAAAGAAAATATTCCCATTATGTTTACGATCCGGGTTTATGGCATCCTGATCAATGAGAAAAAACAGGTGCTGGTGAGCGATGAATTCATCAGGGGTAACTATTATACGAAATTTCCCGGCGGGGGATTGGAATTCGGGGAAGGCACCCGCGATTGTCTGAAGCGGGAATTCAAAGAAGAGCTTAGTCTTGCTGTGGAAGTGCAGGAACATCTATATACCACTGATTTCTTCCAGGTATCGGCCTTCAACCCGGAGCAGCAGGTCATTTCCATTTATTATTTTGTAAAAGTACTGGAACCCATTAAAGTCCCGTTACGGGATAAACCTTTTGATTTCGATGAGGAGCAGTTAAAAATATATGAAACAAAAAATGAAACAGAATGCTTCCGTTTCATTGACTGGAATAATTTTTCTGAAGAAAGCGTAACGCTCCCGATCGATAAAGTGGTTGCGAAGATGATGAAGGGGTCATAGGACTTATAGATCTAATTGAAAGTACATTACCCGCGAGTGGGTAAATTACTAAACCCCATCCTCTAACTCGTTTCCAAT